>CAZRUC010000100.1:0-7824 GCA_964603175.1 uncultured Anaerolineaceae bacterium | reverse complement strand
TTCGCCGGCTTCCTTGGCGCCTCGCCAGCCCAAAATGGCCCCGCTGTGAGCGTGAACCAAGCTTGCGACCGACACGATGCGGAGGTCCGGAGGTCGCGAAATGCGGATACGACCACCACCAAGCGTAAATGGGGGAAACTGCCGCGAGCCGCTGCACGAGGTCGCGGCCGGGAGACGCCATCCGACGCTGTGCTACACTCCCGGCCGGTCGTCGCGTTGCGATGACCCCCGCGTCGGGCGCCCAAGAACGTATCGGCGACGGAGTTCACACGCACCACACTCGTCGGGGCGGTGCCGGACGGACGCAAGAGCGTTCCCGGTTCCCGGCGCAGGGGGTGCGGAGGTAGCAACCGCAGGAGGTTATTCCATGCCGTCCGTCTCGATGCGGCAACTGCTGGAAGCCGGAATCCATTTCGGCCACCAGACCCGTCGCTGGAACCCGAAGATGAAGCCGTTCATCTTTGCGGAGCGCAACGGGATCCACATCATCGACCTTGCCCAGACCGTGAAGCGTCTGGACATGGCCCTCGACGCGGCTCGCGAGACCACAGCGCGCGGCGACGCCGTGCTGTTCGTCGGCACCAAGAAGCAGGCTCAGGAGCCGGTTTCGCAGGAATCGACCCGTGCCGGCCAGCCGTACGTGAACCGCCGCTGGCTCGGCGGCATGCTCACCAACTTCGTCACGATCAAGAAGCGAATCGCGCTGCTCGACCAGCTCGAAGCCCGCCAGCAGAGCGGCGACTTCGACCGCATGACCAAGAAGGAAGCGGCCAAGCTGACCGAGGAGATGGAGCATCTCCGCGCCTCGTTCGGCGGCATCCGCAAGATGAAGCGACTGCCCGGCATGATCTTCATCGTCGACCCGCACCGTGAGCGGATCGCCGTCACCGAAGCCCGCAAGCTCGAACTGCCGATCATCGGCACCGGCGACACCAACGTCGATCCGGACGAGCTCGACTACATCATCCCCGCCAACGACGACGCCATCCGCGCCATCAGGTTGCTCTGCAGCCTGGTCGCGGACGCGTGCATCGAGGGCCAGCGCGACCGCTCCGTGCGGCTGAACGAGCCCGAGCCCGAAGCTCCGGCCGAGCCCGAAATCGAGGAAGCAGCTTCCCAGGAGCTCGTGGCCGCCCTGGCGGGCGGTGGCGCCCTCAGCTTCGAGCCCGATGTGGAAGAGGAAGAGGTTCTGCTGCCCGGTGCCCGGGTCGCGGCCATCCATCCCCGGACCACCGATGCCGATGAGGGGCCTCACCGGACCGCATAAGACACCGCTAACATTCGAAGCAACCGGCGCAGGACAGGAGACGGAAACAAGAATGGCGACCATCACCGCGGAGAACGTCAAAGCCCTCCGCGAGCTCAGCGGCGCAGGGGTCATGGATTGCAAGCGCGCCCTCGAAGAATCCGACGGCGATCTGGAGAAGGCGTCGGCTCTGCTGCGCGAACGGGGCCAGGCTGCCGCAGCCAAGCGCGCCGGCCGCGAGGCTCGTGAAGGCCTCGTGAGCAGCTACATCCACACCGGCGGCAGAATTGGCGTGCTGATCGAAGTCAACTGCGAGACCGATTTCGTGGCTCGGACCGACCAGTTCCAGAAGCTCGTCCGCGAGCTCGCGATGCAGGTCGCGGGTCTCCGTCCGGTCTACCCGACGATCGAGTCCATCCCGGCGGCGGAGCTCGAGGCCAAGCGCGAGCAGCTCCTGGGCGACGAGAGCGTCAACCAGAAGCCGGAGCATATCCGCGGCCAGATCGTCGAGGGCCAGCTCAAGAAGTGGTTCGCCGACGTGGTCCTGACCGAGCAGCCCTTCCGCGATGAAGATCGCACCGTAGGGGAGCTGATCACGGAGGCAATCGCCAAGACCGGCGAGAACATCCGGGTCCGGCGCTTCGTGCGCTTCGAGCTCGGGGAAGAACTGTGAGCGAGGCCGGCGCGGCGAGCAACGTCGCCGCCGGCTCGGTAGCCGCCGGCACCGCCGGCGAGGATGGCGCGCGCCCGCGCTATCGGCGGATCCTGCTGAAGCTGTCCGGCGAGGCCCTCCTGGGCTCTCGCCAGTACGGCGTCGATCCCAACTTCTGCGCGTTCATCGCCGCCCAGGTGGCCGAAGTACACGCCGTGGGTGTCCAGATCGGCATCGTCGTGGGCGGCGGCAACATCTTCCGTGGATTGGCCGCGGCGGCAAAAGGAATGGATCGCGCCACGGGCGACTACATCGGCATGCTGGCGACGGTGATGAACGCCCTGGCACTCCAGGACGCACTTGAGAAGGCCGGCGTGCATACCCGGGTCATGAGCGCCATCGGAATGAACGAAGTCGCGGAGCCGTACATCCGACGCCGTGCCGTTCGCCACCTCGAAAAGGGCCGGGTCATCATCCTTGCCGCCGGCACGGGCAACCCGTACTTCACGACGGACACCGCGGCCGCGCTCAGGGCAGTGGAGATCGGCGCCGAAATCATCCTCAAGGCGACTAAAGTCGACGGTGTCTACGATTCGGATCCGATCAAGAATCCGTCTGCAAAGCGCTACGAACGGCTGACTTACTCTCAGGTACTGGCGGACCGGCTCGGCGTCCTGGATGCCACGGCCGTATCGCTCTGCATGGAGAACGACATGCCGATCGTCGTCTTCGATCTGAACACGCCCCAGAACATCTGTCGTGTCGCGGCGGGTGAACCTGTCGGCACACTGATCAACGGAGGCAGCCCCGTATGAGCATCGAAACGCTGACCGCCACCGAACACAAGATGGCGCGGGCGGTGGAGATCCTCGAGCGAGACCTGCAAGGCATTCGGACCGGTCGGGCGTCCACCTCGATCGTGGAACACATCATGGTCGAGTATTACGGGACGCCCACTGCGCTCAACCAGCTGGCCGGCATCAACGTCCCCGAGTCGCATCAGATCGTGATCCAGCCCTGGGACCGCAGCGTCCTGGGCGCAATCGAGAAGGCGATCATCAAGAGCGACATCGGGCTCGTGCCGAACATGGACGGCGCGGTCGTCCGCCTCAACATCCCGCCGCTCACCGAAGAGCGCCGCAAGGATCTGGTCAAGCAGGTCCATCGCCGCATGGAAGAGGCCAGGGTCGAGATCCGCAATCTCCGCCGCGATGCCGCCGACCAGCTCAAGAAGGAAGAGCACGAAGGCACGCTCGGCACGGACGAATCTCGTCGTGAGCTGGAGCAGCTCCAGCGCGTGACCGACAAGCATGTCGCCGACGTGGACCGGGTCGGCGCGGTGAAGGAGCAGGAGATCCTGGAGGTCTAGTGGCTCGCCCAATCTCCCGGCCGACCGACGCTCCGTCGATCGTCCACCGGGGCAGGCAGCCGGCATTCTCGGTGGCGGCTGAGGACCTGCCCCGCCACGTCGCCATAATCATGGACGGCAATCGTCGCTGGGCCCGCAAGAACGGCCTGGACGAACTGCAGGGCCATGCGGCCGGGGTAGAGGGAGTCCGCGAGATCATCCGCCACGCGGTTCGCCGCGGCGTCCCGGTGCTGTCGCTGTACGCCTTCAGCCGCGAGAACTGGGGCCGCTCCGACGAGGAGGTCGACGGCCTGCTCCAGCTCCTCGGCAAGGTCATCGTCAACGAGACCGACGAACTGGTCCGGCAGGGCGCCCGCGTTCGGCTCCTGGGTCGTATCGAGGAACTGCCGCCCGAGACCGCACTTTCGATCCGCAGCGCGCTCGACGCCACCGCGGGCGGGGAGCGGCTCCAGCTCAACATCGCGTTCAACTACTCAGGTCGCACCGAGATCGTGGACGCGGCTCGCAAGATCGCGGCCCAGGGCCTCACGCCCGACGAGATCGACGAGGACGTCATCGCCGCGGCCCTCTACACCGCGGGCTTGCCCGATCCCGATCTGGTGATCCGAACCGCCGAAGAGCAGCGGCTGTCCAACTTCCTGATCTGGCAGTCGGCTTATGCGGAGCTCTATTTCAGCCCGCTGCTGTGGCCGGATTTCGGGGCCGCCGCTTTCGACGAGGCTCTCATCGAGTTCGCGAGACGCCACCGTCGGTTCGGGCTCTAGGGGGAGCCGAGTGCTCCGCCAGCGGACCCTCAGCGTGGCCGTATTCGTCCCGCCGCTGCTGATCGTGCTCGCCCTCGGCGAGCCGTGGTTCGGGGCGCTGATCGCGGCGTTCGTCGTGGTCGGGGCGTGGGAGGCGATGCGGCTCCTGCGCCAGGCGGGTTACGCGGTCGTGCCCGCGGTCGGCATCCTGGGCGCACTGGCCGTGGCCGCGAGTGTCGCCGCCCTGCCGGGTTGGGGCAGCTATGACGCCCTGCTGGTGGCCGCCGTCGTGGCGGTAGCGGGGATCGCCGCCTTCGTCGAACGAGACACAACCGTCGGCCTCGCGGCCTGGATGGCGACCGTGTTTGGGGCGGTCTACGTGGGCCAGCTGGGTGCGCTCGTCCGAATCGGGCAGGTCGCCCCTCCGCTTCCGAGCACCGCGCCCGCATTTCAGCTGGGCGCCGAGCGGGGCTGGATCCTGCTGGTGATCCTGCTGGTCTGGTCCTTCGACACCGGCGCCTACTTTCTCGGGACGGCGGTGGGCAAGCGCAAGTTCCTGGGTCACATCTCGCCGTCCAAGAGCTACTGGGGCGTCTTCGGAGGGGTCGTGGCTGCAACCGTCGTCGCGTTCGCGGGCATGTGGGCCCTCGGCCAGCCGCCGGTTGTGGGCCTGTTGCTCGGACCGGCGGTCGGCGTCGCGGCGCAGGCGGGCGATCTCGCAGAATCGATGCTCAAACGGGCGGCGGGCGCCAAGGACTCGAGCGGCCTGATCCCGGGCCACGGCGGCATTCTCGATCGGACGGACGCATTCATCTTTGCGGCCCCGGTGGTGGCGGCGTATGTCGCGGCATTCGTCCGCTGACGGCGACTCTCCGGGGAGCGGCGACTCTCCGGGGAGCGGCTACTCCCCTGGGAGCGGCGCCGCGCCTCGCGCTGGCTCCGGCCGCCCGGATGGGCCGCTGCGAGTGGCGCTTCTCGGTTCCGGTGGGTCGATCGGCCGCCAGGCCGTCGACGTCATCGCCCGCCAGCCCGACGAGTTCCGTGTCGTGGCGCTGGCCACCGGCTCTCAGGGTCAGCTGCTCGAGGAGCAAGCGCGTCTGCTTCGGCCTGCGGTCGTGTCGCTGGCCGATGAGCGAGCGTCTGGCCGGTTGGACCTGCCGCCGGGAACCGAGATCGCCGCGGGCCCCGATGCTCTCGAGGCGCTGGTAACGCGCTCAGACGTGGACCTGGTTCTGGTCGCGACCGGCGGATTGGTGGCGCTGCGCTCGGTGCTCGCCGCGCTGACTGCCGGCAAGGTCGTCGCCACGGCCAACAAGGAGACGCTGGTCGCGGGCGGACATCTCGTCATGCCGCTCGTACGCGGTTTGGCCGCCGGCACCGCGACAGCCACCCGCGACCCGAACCACCCGCTTGCCAATCCCCTCGGCTGGCTGCGCCCGATCGATTCGGAACACTCCGCGCTGTGGCAGTGCCTGGTCGGGGAACTGCCCGGCAGCGTGGCCCGTCTTCTGCTCACGGCGTCGGGCGGGCCGTTCCTCCATGCCACCGTCGCGGACCTCGCGACAGCGACCCCGGAACAGGCTCTTCGTCACCCGACCTGGCGGATGGGGGCGAAGATCACGATCGACTCGGCAACGATGGCCAACAAGGGCCTGGAAATCATCGAGGCGCGCTGGCTGTACGATGTTCCCTACTCGGCGATCTCGGTCGTCATCCACCCTCAGAGCGTCGTTCATTCGGCGGTGCAGTTCGTGGACGGCTCTATGAAGGCGCAGCTTGGAACACCCGACATGCGAATCCCAATTCAATACGCGCTGACTTACCCGGCGCGCCGGCCGTCGCCCGCGGCTACGGTGGATCTGGTTTCCTCGCAGCGCCTCGAGTTCCTGGCACCGGATGAGCGGCGATTCCCTGCACTCCGCATAGCCCGTGAAGCCGGGATCGCGGGACCTCGGGCCAGCACCGCCCTCATCTCCGCCGACGAGGTCGCAGTCGGCCGCTTCTTGAACGGCAGCCTCGACTTTCCCGGCATTCCGCGCCTTCTCGCGGCTGCGGTGGAGCGGTTCGGCAGCGCAGAGCCGCGCGAGCCCTCGCTCGAGGAGATCGTTGCGTTGGACGCCGAGGTTCGGGCGTTCGCTGAGGTCGCCGTATGACGCTCGACGGTATCTTCTTCTGGGTCCGAGCCGTACCGCTGTTGCTGCTGATCCTGATACCGCTGGTCCTCGTCCACGAGTTCGGCCACTTCCTGACCGCTCGGCTGGCGGGGATTCGCGTCCTCGAGTTCGGCATCGGCTTCCCGCCCAAAGCCAGAACCATCGGGCACGATCACGAGACCGAATACACGCTGAACTGGCTTCCGATCGGGGGCTTCGTAAGGCTGGAAGGCGAGGAGTCCGAGTCGGACGATCCCCGTGCCTTCTCCAACGCCAGCCTGCCGCGTCAGCTCATCGTGCTCGCCGCCGGCGTGACGATGAACCTGCTCACCGCCGTGCTGCTGATGTTCATCGTGGCCTGGGCCTTCAATCCGATGGTACAGCCCGAGATCGTGTCTATCGCTTCCAACTCGCCGGCCCAGGCTGCCGGCCTCAAGCCCGGCGATCGCCTGGTCTCGATAGACGGCCAGCGCCATTCCCTTCTCGACTTCGCCACCGATCCTGTGGCGCCCTGGTCCGCCGACTTGAGAGCTCGCGCCGGCCAGCAGGTGACGCTCCTGGTCGTCGATGGGGCCGGCCACGAACGCACGGTCAACGCGACGCTTCGAGTACCCACTACAGAGAACCCGGGCGCGCTGGGGGTGTCACTCGGGTTCACGATCGGGACCGGCACCGGAGACCCGGCATCTGCTGCCGGTCTGGCTGTATCGGGCACGGCAAAGGCGCTCGGCCTGATCGTGGTCGCGCTGGGCGACGTCGGCAACCAGATCGCGACCAACCCGACTCAGGCTCCGCCCGGCGTATCGGGTCCGATAGGCATCGCCGAGTCCGTGAGCACTGTCGTAACCCAGGAAGACGGCCTCATGCTGATACTGCTGCTCGCAGCCGTCCTGTCGGCGAACCTGGCTCTGATCAACTTCCTGCCGTTCCCCCCGCTCGACGGTGGCAAGGCCGCCTTGATGATCGTCAAGAAGGCGTTCGGATTGAAGGGCGTCAGCGCACTCGAGACAGCCACCTATCTCGTCGGCTTCGCGCTGTTACTCACTTTTGTCGCCTGGATCAGCTTCTTCGACATCTTGCGCGCCGGGTCGGGCGGCCCGTAGCAGTGGGCGTCCAGGGTTTCGGCCTGCGGCGCCACTCCGTCGCAGTCGACGTCGGTGGCGTGCTCGTGGGTGGCGGTCACCCGATCGTCGTCCAGTCGATGACGAACACGGATACCGCCGACGCGGACGCGACCGCCATCCAGGTGGCGAGACTGGCCCATGCCGGCTCGGAGTTGGTTCGGATCACCGTCAACAACGAGGCCGCCGCGGCAGCCGTCCCCGAGATCGTCCGCAAGGTCCGAGGTCTCGGCGCCGCGGTCCCGATCGTGGGCGACTTTCACTACAACGGCCACAAGCTGCTGACCGATTACCCCGAAACGGCGCGGGCGCTCGCCAAGTACAGGATCAATCCCGGAAACGTAGGGCCGGGACGCCACCACGACGACCACTTCACGGCCATCGTGCGCGTCGCGATCGAGAACGGCAAGCCGGTCAGGATCGGGGTCAACTGGGGCTCGCTCGACCAGGATGTCCTGGCGCAGCTGATGGACGCCAACGCGCGTTCGTCGGCCCCGAAGGATGCCCGCGAAGTCATGATCGACGCCATCGTCGAGAGCG
>CAZRUC010000099.1:0-7849 GCA_964603175.1 uncultured Anaerolineaceae bacterium | reverse complement strand
TCGAGACCGAGCGCCGTGAGAGCGCCCATCCCGGTGACGACGACGCGAGGCAGGCCGTTTGTCGAATTCATCGGACAAGCTTCCCCGTGCGAATGGTTGCGGCGCGATATACGTCTCCCGGCAGGCCCCGCGCCGAAACCGCGTTGGCCGCCGCCATGACGTCGTAGCTGGTTCGTTGGATCTCGGCCGTGACATGGCCGTCTTCGATCTCGATCAATGCCCAACTCGCGGTCGGGTCGCCGTCGAACACATAGCCGGCGCTGCCGTCGTTGACGATCGTGCGCCAGCCGATCTCGCGCACCTCGGGGATATGGGTGTGGCCGCAGACGATCACGCTGGCGTCCGTCCCGCTCACTCTCTCGATGGTGACGACTGGGTCCAGATCGGCCGGCAAACCCCCGGTAAGCGATCCCGGCGAGGCGTGGCAGAACAGGACGAGCTTGTCGTCAACGCGCAGCCGGCGTTCGGACGGGAGGCGGCGAAGCCAGTCGACACGGTCGTCGCCGAGTTGATCGCGAGCCCACTCGGCGGCAATCACGTGAGCGTCGGGCACGCCGTCGCTGAACCACGGAAACGCCGCAGCGTAATCGCCGTCGGTGACCGCCAGATCGGTGTTGCCCAAGGTCACGAACGCGCCCGCACGCTCCAGCTCGCGGATGAGATCGACTGTGCCGGCCGGGTCGGGGCCGTTCATCGCCAGGTCGCCGCAAATCGCCACGTAGTTCGGACGCGCGGCGTCGACGGCCTTGCGGACCGCCTCGAGTGCCGGCAGGTTGCCGTGCGGATCGGAGAATGCGGCGATACGGACCATCAGCGCAGCGCGCTTTCGGGGGCAATGAGGAAGCTCAGCAGGGCTTCGCAGGCGACGTTGCCGTCCACCGTCGCCACTGCCCGGCCGCGGCCGAACTTCTTGCCGAGACGCTCCATCGTGACCTCGAGCCGGAGCTGGTCGCCGGGAGTGACGATGTGCTTGAAGCGGCATTCGTCGATCGCCGCGAAGAGCCCGAGGCGATCTCCGAAGCCCGGCTGCTGGGCGACGTAGATGCCCATCGTCTGGGCCAGCGCCTCGACCTGCAGAACTCCGGGCATGATCGGCTGACCGGGGAAGTGGCCCTGGAAGAACCACTCCGTGGCTGTCACCGACTTGAGCCCGACGATGCGCTTTGCCGCAGTGTCGTATTCGACGATCCGGTCCACGAGCAGGAAGGGCCAGCGGTGCGGCAGGAGCTTCTCGATCTCCTTGGTAGTGAGAATCGCGGCAACGGCGGTATCGGTCACTGTGGGCTCCTCGAGTGGCGGTCGCGCACGGGTCAGCGGTTCGCGGCGGCGACGAACGGTGCCGTCCCTACGCGGTCGAGCAGGTTGGTGGTCACGCGGCCATCCACGAATACCTTGTTGGCCAGGATGGCCCGGTGCAGCTCGATGTTGGTCGTCACCCCGTCGACGAGCAGTTCCCGTAGAGCTGCCTCGCCTCGGGCAATGGCCGTCGTCCGATCGGGACCCCAGACGCAGAGCTTCCCGAGGAGCGAGTCGTAGTAGGACGGGACTTCGTAACCGGGATAGACGTGCGAGTCCATACGGACCCCTATTCCTCCCGGAGCAAGGTAGGCGGAGATCTGGCCGGACTGAGGTCTGAAGTCCTTGGTCGGATCTTCGGCCAGGATCCGGAATTCGATGGCATGGCCGCGCGACACAATGTCCGACTGGCTCAGGCCGAGGGGTTCGCCAGCGGCGATCTTGATCTGCAGGGCCACCATGTCCACGCCTGTGCACAACTCGGTGATCGGGTGTTCGACCTGGATCCGGCAGTTGATCTCGATGAAGTAAGCCTCGCCTTTGGAGTCGACGAGGAACTCGAGAGTTCCGAGATTCTCGTAACCTGCGGCGACGACGGCTCGAACTGCGCGCTGGCAGAGATCCTCGCGTGCGGCTTCGGTGAGGGCCGGGCTGGGCGTCTCTTCGATGATCTTCTGGTGTCGTCGCTGGACCGAGCAATCGCGCTCGCCCATGTGAACGGCATGACCGAAGCGATCGACGGCCACCTGGACCTCGACATGGCGGTTGTCGTCGATGAACTTCTCGAGGTACAAGGCATCGTCGCCGAAGGCCGCCTTGGCCTCCGAGCGGGCTACTTTGAACGTGTCCTCGAGCTCGCGAGCCGTTCGAACCAGGCGCATGCCTTTTCCGCCGCCACCGGCCGATGGCTTGATGATTACCGGGTAGCCGACGCGCTCCGCCTCCTCGAGAGCGTGAGCCTCGTCACGCAGCATGCCCGAACCAGGAATGGTCGCGAGTCCGTGGCTGCCCAGTAGGCGCCGGGTCGCTTCCTTGGAGGCGAACCTCTCGAGCACTTCCGCGGGCGGGCCGATGAAGGTGAGGCCGTGGGCCCTGACCACGTCGGCGAACGCCTCGTCCTCGGAGAGAAAGCCGTAGCCGGGGTGGATGGCGTCGCAGCCGGTCACGATTGCGGCCGAGATAACCGATGGCGCCGAGAGGTAGCTTCGGCGCGCATCCGCGGGTCCGATGCAGATCGCCTCGTCGGCGAGCTGAGCGGCCAGGCTCTCCCGGTCAGCTTCGCTGTAGGCAACTACGGCTCCGACTCCAAGTGTCCGGCAGGCGCGCAGGATCCGGAGCGCGATCTCGCCCCGATTGGCGATCAGGATCTTGCTGAACATCAGGCGTTACCTCGCGCCACGGCCGGCTCGAGCACGCCTAAGGCAATCTCGGGTACCGAGACGCGCTCGGACAGCTCGATTCGCACCAAATCCTGGCCGTACTCCACGGCCTCGCCGGCCTCGGCCATGCTCGCTCCGATGACCCCGTCCACGGGCACCAGCACGTCCTGATTGACGCCCAGGACGTCCACGGTCCCGATCTTCTCGCCGGTTCGGACGCGCATTCCCTCCGAGAGGTCGCGGCGCGGGTGATAGATGCCGACCGCCGGGGACGTGGCCGAGATGGGGACGACTTCCGGCTCCTGGCCGGTCTCGCCGGAACGTGCCGGCCGGCCGGTTCCCTGGGCGCGTCCTGCAGCGTGCCCGGACCCGGCGTGGCCGGATCCCGAGTGAGCCTCCACGGCGCCCCGAAGGGCGGCGCTACGCCTGGCAGCTTCGGAAACGGCGGGTTTGCGGAGGCGCGCCCTCCAGCCGCGTTCGCGTACCTCGATCTCGCCCAGGCCGCTTGAGGCGAGCTTGGCGATCAACGCCGGCAGGAGGTCATCTGCCAGTTGCGAGATGGCGAGGTGATCGCGACCGGACCGGGCCGGATCGTCGTCGGGCGGCGCAGCGTGTCTGGCGGCCTTCGGATCGTCGGGCATGGCTCAAACCTCCTCGCGGCCGGGGGGACCGTCGCGCCGGATTCCGGGGAAGGGCGGCATGGACGGCCTGGCGAATAGTCCGCGCAACCTGTCGCCTATTCCAGCGCGTTCCGGCGGCGCGGCCGGTTGATCGGCGACGACATACGGGCCGTACGCGCGGAAGCGCCTGAACCGGGCCTCCACGAGCTCGTCCAGCGGAATCTGGCTCAGTGCCTCGAATCGCTCCAGCACGATCTCCTTGATGCGCCGGGCGGTTTCGGCGGGATCGGTGTGGGCGCCGTCGCCCGGCTCCGGAATGACGTCGTCGAGGATCCCCAGGTCGCGCTGCTCGGCCGCGGTGACCTTCATCGCCACCGCAGCCTGGGCACTGTGCTCCGACGAGCGCCAGAGGATGGCGGCGCAGCCCTCCGGGCTGATCACCGAGTAGATCGAGTTGTCGAGGGCGAGGACGACATCACCGACTGCCAGCCCGAGCGCGCCGCCCGAGCCGCCCTCGCCGGTAATGACGACGATGATCGGCGTGCGCAGCCGGGTCATGAGCCCGACGGACCGGGCGATCGCCTCGGCGATGCCCCGCTCCTCAGCTGCGGCCCCCGGGAACGCACCCTGGACGTCTACGAAGGTCAGGACGGGCATCGCGAACCTCTCGGCGAGATCCATGACGCGCATCGCCTTGCGATAGCCCTCGGGATGCGGCAGCCCGAAGTTTCGTCGGATGTTCTCCTCGGTGTCCTGACCCTTCTGGAAGCCGATTACGACGATGCGCTTGCCGCCGATCTTGGCCAGGCCCGCGACGATCGCCGAGTCGTCACCGAACAGCCGGTCACCGTGCAACTCCACGAACTCGTCGGCCATGCCCTTGACGAGTTCCAGGGTGTGCGGTCTGCGCAGGTTGCGAGCCTGCTGGACATGAGCCCAAACCTCCGCCACCGGGTCGGGCTGCGTCTCGCCGGGCGGATGGGTTCGGCCGAGAAGTCGATCAACCATGGTTCGTGTCTCCTCTCGGCTGTTCGCCGTCGGAGCCGCGCGTCTCGCCGTCGTTCTCGCCCGATCGGGCGCCCGTCAGCACTGAGAAGATGGACCTGGTCCAGGACGATTGCGGCGGCGCCGCTTCGGTCGCGACGAGGGCTCCGGGGGCAACGAGGAATTCGAGCAGCGTGATGATCTCGTCGCGCAGCCCAGAGCGGGCCACGATCCGATCCACGAAGCCGTGGCTGTACCAGAACTCGGCGCGCTGGTAGCCGGGCGGCAGCTCCTCGCCGATCGTGCCCGCCGACACGCGGTCGCCGGCGAAGCGGATGAGCGCGTTTGGCTCGGCTATGTTCACGTCGCCTACTACAGCGAACGAAGCGAACACGCCGCCCGTGGTGGGGTCGGTCATCACGGAGATGTAAGGCACTCGGGCGGCCTTGACGCGCTCCACCACGCTCATCGTCTTCACGAGCTGCATCAGTGAGTAGGTCCCCTCCTGCATCCGGGCCCCTCCGGAAGAGGAGACGATGATCAGGGGAACACGCTCGGCTATGGCGGCCTCTCCCGACCGGGCGACCTTCTCCCCGACCACCGAACCCATGGAGCCGCCGATGAAGCCGAAATCCATGGCGCACAGGGAGACGCGCTTACCGCCCATCGAACCGAGGCCCCATACCGCGGCGTCGCGGAGCCCCGTCGAGAGCTGCGCTGCCACCAGCCGATCCGGATAGGCCTTTAGGTCGACGAAACCAAGTGAATCGACGGGCATCAGATCGTCATCGCGCTCGACGAACGAGCCACCGTCGACCAGCTGCTCGATGCGAGCCCTGGCCGAGAGCCGGAAATGGTGGCTGCAATTCGGACAGACCCGGAACGACTTGTCGAGCTGCTTGTTGAAGAGCATCTCCCCGCAGCCCGGGCACTTGGTCCACAGATCCGGGGGATACGCGTCGCGACGAGGACGAAATGGCAGTTTCACCGGCATCAGGACACAACTCCAAGGATCCCCTGCAGGACGGCGGTACGCCGACTCCGCCCGGCGGGGTGAGTTACTCGGCTTCCGTGGGCTGCCCTTGCGGCGCGACCCATCGGCGTAGGTGAAGGGTGCGACCAGCGCCACGCAACGTACACGGCACCGATCGAGATGGCGGCCGAGGCGACGCCCACACCGCCGAAAAGCAGCGGCCGGGGCGGCCTTGCAGAGAGTAGCGGGTTTCTGAATTGAACCGCGGCTGAGGCATCGACATCGGGCGCCGTCGAGGTCGGCAGCCGAAGAAACGCGATCGTGGCGGGTACGTGGGCAGGCGCTTCGGCCGGCTCCACCGGAAGGCCGGCGCGGAGTCGGGCCGCCCCAAGACTCAGCCGCGCCGCGAGAGCTTCCTCGAAACGGAACGATGGATGGACCCGCACCAGGTCCGATCGCAACCGTTGAGCCGCAAGCCGAACAGCCGGATCGAGGCCGGTGTCGACGGGCACGTCCAGCGCTCGGCGATCGTCGGCCTGGACGAGCGAATCTAGATAGAGCTCGGTCCGGCGAGCGTCGCGCGCCCCATCGCCCAGCATCAACTCAGCCGTCCGCGCAGGTCGGCGGCTACGGAGCGCAAGGCCCGGTGGATCAGAACGCGGACGGCGCCCTCAGAGCGGCCCAGGACGCCCGCAATCTCGGCCGTGGACATCTCATCGACGAAACGCAGGATGACGGCGCGGCGCCGATCCTCGGGCAGTCGCGCCACGGCCTCCCACGCCGCGCTGCCGGCCTCCCGGGCCACCGCGGCCTCGGCGATGTCGTCCGGCGCGGACAGGCCCAGGGCTTCTTCCAGCGGGGCCGCGGGGCGGCGCCGGTCGTGGCGGTGCTCGTTGGCGACCACGTTGCGCGCGATCCGGAAGAGCCAGATCCGGAACGTGGAGGCGTCTGCGTCCGGCGCTTGCGGGGTCGAGGAACCCGAGCGCCCGAAAGCCGGCGCCATCGTGAAATAGCCGGCCCGCTCCTCGAAGCGAGGCAGCCCGGCCAGCGCCTTCATGAAGACGCGTTCGGTCGCGTCCTCGGCGGCGTGGTGGTCTCGGAGCTCGTAGTAGGCGAAGCTGTACACCTGGGCCAGGTACTTCCGATACAGGGCGTCGAATTGGGCGGGGTCGCGCCGGGCCGCCTCAACCAGGCCGCGATCGCGGTCGAGTCGAGCTAGACGGGCGCCCTCCTCCGTCTTGCTCAACACCGGCCGGCTCACTTCGTTACACCCAGTCGGACGTGGGCGACTTCGCCGACCGTGACTTCGCGCTCACCTCGGACGGCCTCGACGTCCTCGACGTCCGCGACGAGCAGCGCCCCGGTGACGCCATCTACACCGACGGCCCGGACCGCCTCGATGGTGCCATCGGGCAGTTGCAGCTCGACCACCCGACCCGTGGTGACCTGGCGATCGTACCAGCCCGCGACATCGAAGAGTCCGGCACGCAACGCGAGGACGCGGGGCTCGAGTCGCAGCAGGAATGCCTCGAGCAACTCGCGCGCCTCGATCGGGCGCCCGCCGGAGGCTTCGCGCAGGCTCGACATCGACCCGGCCAGCGCCGCAGGGAACTGTGTGGCCGGCCAGTCGGCGTTCGTCCCGATCCCCACGATTGCCACTTGATCGACGGTCCCGGCGCCCTGCGTTTCGCCGAGGACCCCGGCGATCTTGCGAATTCCGCCCGGCAATTCGACGACGATGTCGTTGGGCCACTTCAAGCGGAGCTTGCCGTCCGGCAGCCCCGCGACGGCCTCGGCAGCGTCGGCCATGGCCAGCGCCACTACTGCGGCCAGCCGCCACATCCGATCGGGAGCGAGGTAATCCGGCCGGAAGCCGAGCGACAAGAGCAACGCCGCGCCTGCGGGCGCAACCCATTTTCGGCCGGACCGGCCGCGGCCCTCCGTTTGCCGGTCCGCGACGGCCAGGCAAACCTCAGGAGTTCCAGCCGCCAGCCAATTTCGGACCACATCGTTGGTCGAGGCGACGGACTGGAACCTCTCGTGCCGCGAGAGAAAGTCGACGCTGGCTGTCACGCGCCGGTCTTCGGCGCCCCACCCGAGTTCGCCGCGGCCTCACCCTCCTGGACCACCGGTTCCGGCTCCTCCAGGTTGAATGCCTTGTGCAGGGCTCTGAGGGCGGTCTCGACCTGATCCTCCGCGATCATGCAGGTGATGCGGATCTCGGATGTCGAGATGATCTCGATGTTGACGCCCGCTTCCGCAAGCGCGCCGAACATGCGAGACGCATAGCCGGGGGCGTTCTGTATCCCGGCCCCGACGATGGAGACTTTGGCCATCGCCGAGTCGGTGGTCATCTCGCGGAAGCCGAGCTCACGCACGATCGGATCGAGGATGCGCTTCGTCTTGGCGAGGTCGCTTCGGAAAATGGTGAAGCTC
The DNA here is from genome assembly GCA_964603175.1 of uncultured Anaerolineaceae bacterium. Taxonomy (GTDB): domain Bacteria; phylum Chloroflexota; class Limnocylindria; order Limnocylindrales; family CSP1-4; genus Fen-1039. The sequence goes on along the minus strand of CAZRUC010000099.1, from coordinate 161 downwards.
AGGTCTGTCGTGCCATGGTGGCCGACGTTCTGGACGATCGTATCGACGTTGATGCCCGCCTCGGCGAGAGGCGAGAAGACCGCGTGGGAGATACCGGGCCGGTCCGGGACCTCGACGAGGGTCACCTTGGCCACGTTTCGGTCGTGGGCCAGCCCGCGGAC
>CAZRUC010000098.1:0-7879 GCA_964603175.1 uncultured Anaerolineaceae bacterium | reverse complement strand
GCCGGCACGCCGTCCGTGGAGGCGCGCTCGCGGCGCCAGCGGCGGAGAGCTTCGAGTAGGCCGTTGTCGGGGGCCGCGCCGGCCGTCGCCACTGGCGCGCCGGGAAGAACCCGGACGCGGCGCGCAGTCGCCGGCCGCGGCGGCTCCAGAGCTGCCAGGAACTGCGATGGTCTGCGCGAAGACGACGACACGGCCAGAAACCGGCGGGCGCGGGTAATGCCGACGTACAGCAGCCGGCGTTCTTCGGCGACCTCTTCGTCCTCTTTCGCCTGTCGGATTGGGAGCAGGCCCTCGTCAAGCGACGGCAGGTAGACGGCATCCCATTCGAGGCCTTTGGCGCGGTGGTAAGTCAGCAGGTTCACGCCGCCTGCGCCGGTCGCGGTCTCGGCGGCGTGACGGCGATCCAGCTCGTCGAGGACTGTGTCGATCGCTAGCGCGGGGTCGGCATTGGCGAGGTCGTCCACGATGCCGACCAGCAATTCGAGCGACGCCGCCTGCTCACGGCCTTCCTGACCCGCGTCGGCTGCGACATCGTCAAGCCCCATCTTCTCCACGAAAAGCCGCTCGATCGCTCCGACCAGCCCGCCGCCTGTCTCGGGCGGCCGGATGCGGCGCAAGAGCTGCCTGGCCTCGCGAACTTCGCGCCGGTCGAAGAAGCGCACGCCGCGAACCGTGAACCCGATCCCGGCACGCGTCAGCGCGTCCTCGATGGCGGGCAGCTGGGCGTTGATCCGGACCAGCACGGCCGTCTCCGTCGGGGTAACGCCCGCGGCGCCGACTGCGCGCATCCACTCGACGATCCCGTGGAGCTCGGCCTCGGGCTCCCGAAACCGCCGGATCGAAGGCGGAGGCCCGTCAGGCTGCGTCGCCCGCAGCGCACCACGCACGCCGTCGGCGACGATCCGATTGGCGAGCTCCAGGATCTGCGGGCTCGAGCGGTAGTTCTCGGTCAACGTCACGACCCGTGCGCCTGGATGGCGCCCGGCGAAACCCAGGAGGAACTCGGGCGTGGCGCCGGCGAACGTGTATATCGTCTGGTCCGGATCGCCGACGACCGCCAGATCGCTCGACTCGCCCCGCCACAAATCGAGGAGCCGTTCCGCCAGCGGGTTCGTGTCCTGGTATTCATCGACGCTGAACCACCGCTTGCGCGACCTGACGAGCGCCACAGCGTCTTCGTCGCCTTCGAGCAACTCGACCGTCTCGACCAGCATGTCTTCGAAGTCGAGCAGGCCGGCCGCGGCCTTCGAGCGCTCGTAGTCGCGGTAGACGCGGGCGAACATGTCGGCCGGTATCGGGGCTCGATCGCCGCCTTCTCGAGCCCAACTCTCGGGCCGGATCCGCCGGACCTTCGCCCATTCGATCGCATCGGCCACGTCCTTGGCCGAGCGGAACCGAAATCCCCCGGGCAGCCGGCCGATGAGCGGCACGAGCAGCTTCAGCTTGGAGTCGAGGATGTTGGGTAGCGGTGCGCCTTCGTGCCGGCTCGGCCAGAAGTGGCGCAACTGAGCGAGTGCGGCGGCGTGAAACGTGCGGGCCATGACGCCGCGATGCCCCAGCGACGCCATCCGCTCGACCATCTCGCCCGCGGCTTTGTCGGTGAACGTCACGAGCAGGATCTGATCGGCGGGGACCGCGCCCGTTTCGATCGCATACGCCGCACGCCGGCTGACGACCCGCGTCTTGCCCGACCCTGCGCCGGCGATGATCGCGAGCGGGCCCGTGGTCGAGGTCACCGCCTCTCGCTGTGCGGGGTTCAGGTCTTCGAGCAGGCGCTCCGGGGACGGCTTTGCGACCACGATCAAGCCTCGAGGAGGGAAGGCCTCCGCGGCGCGAGGCTCGGATCGGAGGGTATCAGCCGGGCGTTACTCCCGGCTAATCGATGCGATCGAGGACCACCACCGGCAGCTCTCGACCGGACTTGCGTTCGTAGTCGCCGAAGATCGGGACCGCGGCAATTCGAACGTCGAGGAGGCGGCGTCGTTCGGCTCCGTCCGTCACCCTGGCGCGGGCCTGGAACTTCTCCGTTCCGACTTCGATGGTCACTATCGGGTTCTTCGTGACGTTCGCCACCCACTCCGGCGGCTCGGGGAGGCCGAAGTTGGACCCGACGATGACGTAGCTCTTTCCGTCCCGGTGGTACCCAAGCGGGCACGTTCTCGACAGGCCCGTCTTGGAACCGACACAAGTCATGACAAGCATCGACGCGCCGGCCAGTCGTCCGAGAGTGATCTGGCCATCGTGGGCATGGAAGTCGGCGATCACCGCTTCGTTCCCGGCCGTCTCTTGCGCTGTTCTCGCCATCCCGTTTGCTCCGCTATCGATCCGATTTCTCGTGCCCACGATACCGCCGAATCGCAGCCGTGATATCGAGATCGGGGCTCGTTCCGGCCTCCGCCGCGATGAGATCTCGGGCAATGTCCGTGAGCGGCGTAATCGCGCTTGATCGGCCGAACAGGTCCACCGCCAGATCGAGGTCCTTGCGGAGATCCCGCATTGCGAACAGCGCCGGCTCGTGCCGATTCTCCAGGTAGCCGCGCCGGCGGATTTCGAGCTGCGGGACGAGCCGCTCGAGAACCCAGAAGACGTCGTCGGGGGCAAGACCGGCCTTCTCGCCTGCCACCTGCAGCTCGGCCGCGGCCAGGATCAGGTCGGCCAGCATGCTGTTGGCGACGAGCTTGAGGCGGGCCGCACTGCCCAGCGGACCGACGTGTCGCACTGTCCCGAGCAGAGCGAGGATCGGCGCGGCACGCGCGACGTCGTCCGCGCTGCCGCCGACCAGGATCGCGGCGCCGCCCTTGCCGACTACCGGCGGCGCGCCCAGGATCGGCGCGTCCACGAGGTGGGCGCCCGCGGCCTCCACCGCCGTGCCGAGCTCAGCCACGAGGTCCGGGCCGGCCGTGCTCATCTCGATGAATAGCTTGCCTTCGGCGGAGGCAAGCGCGCCGATGGGGCCCAGATAAGCGGCGCGGACCGCCTCGGCGCCGGTCAGGCTGCTGACGACGATGTCGGCGTCGCGAACCGCCGCGGCCGGCGATCCGGCCACGGATCCGATCCCCAGCGCTTCTGCGCGCGACCGCGTCCGGTTCCAGAGCGTGAGTTCGAAGCTCGCGCCCGCGATTCGACCGGCTATCGCGGCGCCCATCTTGCCGGTTCCGAGAAGTGCGACCGTCGGCAAGCCCGCGGACCGGCCGGTTAGCGCGGAAGGGTTCTCGGGAGTGGGAGCCATCGAATGCCTCATCTCTTTCTTGAGCTCGAGTTCGAGCTCGCCGCGGCGGCGGAGCAACGCAACTTTACGCGTGCTGCGGGCAGTGCAGAGATCGTCGGCAGGTAAGCGTCATCCGATTGCGCCTGACGAGTTCTGCCGCCCGGATGGCTGTATTCGGACGGTCTATACCCGAGACTGACCCCGTGACGGAGACATCGACCTTCGCACTGACGCCTTCCGGGCCCTTCAGCTGGGATGCCGCCTGCGACGTGGTGGCGAACTTCGGCCCAATCGGCCGGCATTGGGCCGGCTCCGGCGACCCGCTCCGAATGGCGTTTCCGCTGGACGGCTCATTCGAGCCGGCGGCGGTGGCGCTCCGCTGGGACGGTGAGCGGCTTCTCGGCGAAGTCGCGGGCACTGCGAACGTGGCGGCGGTTGCGCGGCAGGTCGCCCGGATCTTTTCGCTCGACGTGGACGGCGCGGCATTCCCCGAGGTCGCGCTCCGCGACCCTGCCCTCGCCCCACTGATGGCCGCTTTTCCGGGGTTGCGGCCGGTTTCCTTCACCTCGCCCTATGAATGCGCCGCCTGGGCGGTAATGAGCCAGCGCATATCGATGCGCCAGGCGGCGGCGATCCAGGTCCGCCTGGTCTCCGAACACGGGACGCGGCTGGCGGTGGGCGGCGGCGAAGCTTGGGCCTTTCCCGCACCCTCGGTGCTGGCCGGACTTGCCGAGCTTCCGGGTCTGGCCCAGGTCAAAGTCGAACGGCTGCGCGGCGTTGCTCGGGCCGCTCTCGACGGCCTGCTGGATCCGGATCGGCTGCGGGCGCTAGGGCCGATCGACGGGCCGGCCTCGGTGCGAACGATCCCGGGCATCGGCCCGTTCTGGGCTTCGGGGATCTACCTTCGCGGCTGCGGCATCGCCGACGAGTTCGCCGAGGAGCCGCTCTCCATCGCCGCGCTCGGGGCGCTCCACGGCCTCGGCGATCGACCGGATCCGGAGACGGTCTCCCGCCTGACCGACGCCTACCGACCGTATCGAATGTGGGTCACCTTCCTGCTGCGGGTCGCCGCCGGTCGCGGCGTCATCCCGGGCCTGGCGGGCCGCGAGAGCGAGATCCGGGACGAAGCTCGTGGCCGCAGGCGCTGAGGGTCCCGGGCCTCGACGCGTTTCGAGACGCGTTTCGGCTGACGCGACGTCGCGGTCCGGGCACGACTCCACCTTTGACTCTGCCCTTGGGGCAGGCCCCAGTCTCCCGGGTATGAGCCAAGCCACTTCCGCAACACCGGAACTCATGACGATCGGCGCCCTGTCGCGACAGTCGCGGCTGAGCCTCAAGGCGCTCCGGTTGTATCACGAACTCGGGCTGTTGCGGCCCGCCGAGGTCGACGACTCGACCGGCTATCGCTACTACCGGGACGATCAAGTCAGGCTGGCAAGACTGATCGGCCTGCTGCGACAGCTGGTCATGCCGCTCGACCGGATCGCCCAAGTGCTCGACGCGCCCGAGACGCAGCAGGCTGAAGAGATTCGGCGCTACTGGCGCGAGGTCGAAGGTTCGATGGCGGTGCGGCTTCGGCTCGTCAGCTACCTCGAAAGCTATCTCGAGGGCAGAGGAGACGAAATGTACGAAGTGCACACCCGCCAGGTGCCTGAGCAGAAGGTCCTTGCGGTCAAGCGCAATGTCCGGCAGCCGGAGCTAGTGGGCTTCCTCATGGAGTGGATGCCCGGCGTCGCCGCGGCGCTGGACGCGACCGGGGTCAAGCATGCGACCCACACCTTCGTCGTCTACTACGGCGAAGTGAACCAGGACTCCGATGGACCGGTCGAGGTCTGCATGGCATTCGAAGGCGAAATCGTCACCCCGGACGGCATGCAGGTCCGCATCGAGCCGGCGCACTCGGAGGCCTACACGACCATCAGCAAGAGGCAGATAGAGTTCCCGCGCATTCTCGAGGCCTACGACGCAGTGCACGACTACGCCGGGGCCCACGACCTCGAGGTGACGGCTCCGCCGCGCGAGGTCTACTTCGTCGACATCAATGCGGTGGGACCGGACGATCCATTCGTCGACATCGCCTGGCCGGCCGCGCCGGCCCGCGAACTCGTGACTTCGCAGCCGGTCAGGCGCATTGACGAGTAGCGGCCCCCAGAGCGAATCTCTTTATGCTTGCGACGAATGGAGGAGGCCCAAATGGTCGAAGGCGTCGTGCAGGCTCGGGTGGACGTTCTGGTCGTCGGCTATGCCGACTCTCCCTCGGTGGCGGGAACCGTCGGGCTGGTCCGCGACGGCGATAGGGTCATCGTCGTCGATCCGGGCATGGTCAAGAACCGCGCGCTGATCCTGGATCCGCTCGAGCGGCTGGGCATCTCACCCGACGACGTCAGCCACGTCTTCGTCTCGCACCATCACCTCGACCATACCGTGAACATCGCCCTCTTCCGGCAGGCCGAGATCGTCGACTACCGCTCAGTCCGTCGCGACGACCAGGTGAACCAGCATCAGGGCGAAGGATTCCAGCTGGCGCCCCACACGACGATCTGGGTTACGCCGGGCCATTCGCCGCAGGACGCCAGCCTGGTCGTCGACACGGCCGCCGGCCGGCAAGCCTTCACGCACCTGTGGTGGCGGTCCGATCGGACGCCCGAGGTCGACCCCTACGCGCTCGATCCTGCCGAGCTGGCTCGAAACCGACAGCGCCTGCTCGACGGCGTGGACATCGTGATCCCCGGCCACGGCGCGCCGTTCCGGGTTCGCTGACAGACGCCTCGCGCTGTCCGGACTCGGCGGTTTGGCGGCCGGCTCGCGGCGGTGGATCGCGGTCAGGCGACCCTGACCCCCGCGAAGAATTCCTCCAGGGCAGCAGCCAGGATCTGCGGGTCGACCGCGTGGGTCTGGCCTTCGAACGTCCGATAGGTCGCGTTCGGCAGTAGCCCAGCCAAGGTGCGAACGCCGTTGCGCATCCAGGCCGGACTTGCGCCGCCGGCCATGGCCAGCACCGGGACCGCGACCGTCGCCCAGCGAGCCAGTGGCGCGGGACTGCCGGTCAGTGTTGGGGCCGTGATGATGAGGTCGTATTCGAGCGTGGGCGCCATGGCCTCGAGGGCGGCCCAGCGGGGCGCGCTCCGCATCGGCGCCACGGCCTCGGCCGGCATGCCCAGAGCCTGGGTCATGAAGGCCTCGACGGCATCGCCCCGGCGGCCCGTCGCGGCAAGCTCGGCGACGTGGTCGCTCAAGCCGGCAGGAAGCAGCGGACCGTCCTCGTCTACGATCAGCGGCGGCTCGTACGCGGCCAGTTTGACGATGGCCAGGCCGCGGGCGGCGGCCTCGAGGACCAGCACGGCGCCCGACGACCCGCCCATTGCGAACGTCGATCCGCCGGCCTCGCCGACGATCGCGGCGAGGTCTTCGATCTCGCGCTCCACCGCGTACGGCAGCGTGTTGCCACTGTCTCCGCGGCCCCGGCGGTCGTAGCTGAAAACTGTGAAGCGAGGCGCCAACAGCGACGCCACGCTCGCGGATGTCGTCCGGTCGCTCATGGCGCCGCCGACCAGGATGATCGCCGGTCCACTGCCCGACCGGTCGAAGGCGACGGCCGTACCGTCCCTGGAACGCACGGTATTCATGCGGCTAGACAGCGCCAAATCAGGGCGGGTGTCAACGACTTCGGGCCGGCGGTCCGTACTGCGGTCCGCTCGTCCCGCTCGGGCTACCTCTCCGGCGGGCGATCTCCGCGTCGGGTGATGTGCTCTCCGGGCATGGAGACGAACGCTTCGCGCCGATCTCCGGGCCGTGGTCCGGGCATAGGCCTGGCGCTCTGGATCGGGCGGGCGTTCGACATCGCGCGGCTGTATCCGCCGTTCACGGGCCGCGCGTTGGAACGCGACACCATTCCGGCACCGATTCCCGGCCTGACGGGCCGAGTCGGAGCCGCGTGGCGGTTCCCCGCGGGCGCACTCTGACGAGGGCCCCTCGGGTCGGGCTGGCGGAAGTCGCTCGGCTCGGGTCGTCGGTAGGCTGCGGGCGCCTGACGAGGCGCCGCCTGACGCGGCGCGGCTTGATAGGGAGCGGCCTGGCGAGGTGCCTCGAAGCGGGCAGGCGCCTGCTGTCGCGCGGGAGTCTGCTGGCGTGCCGGAGCGCGTCGACCTTCGCTCGGCCGGAAGCCCTGGGTTCGCTGGCGGATCGGTTCTCGGGCGATCGTACGGTCCACCTCGAAGCCATTCACCACCTCGCGCCGGATCGGCTGGCGAAGCAGCGTTTCGATCTCGCGGAGCAGGAGGTTCTCGTCGATGCAGACCAGCGATACGGCATCGCCCTCCATGCCCGCTCGACCGGTCCGGCCGATTCGATGGACGTAATCCTGCGCGACCATCGGCAGTTCGAAGTTCACGACGTGGGGTAGGCCGTCGATGTCCAGGCCGCGAGATGCAACCTCGGTCGCAACCAGGATCGCGACGCGTCCCTCCTTGAAGTCGTTCAAGGCGCGAACGCGCTGGCTCTGGCTCTTGTTGCCGTGGATCGCGGAGGCGCTGATCCCGTCGTGGGCGAGTTGTTCGGCAAGACGGTTGGCGCCGTGCTTGGTTCGGGTGAAGACGAGCGCGCGGTCGATTCGGCCCGTCCGGATCAGGTGGCTCAGCAGTTCGCGCTTGCGCTCACGATCGACCGGGTAGA
>CAZRUC010000097.1:0-7916 GCA_964603175.1 uncultured Anaerolineaceae bacterium | reverse complement strand
GTTGGCACCCGTGGCACCGTTGGCACCCGTGGCACCGTTGGCACCCGTGGCACCGTTGGCACCCGTGGCACCGTTGGCACCCGTGGCACCGTTGGCACCCGTGGCACCGTTGGCACCCGTGGCACCGGTAGCGCCAGTGGCTCCAGCAACACCGGACGGGCCCGCAGGACCCATCGGTCCTACCGAGCCGGTCGGGCCCTGAATGCCCTGAGCGCCGGTGGCGCCAGTGGCACCGACAGCGCCGTTAGCGCCCGCAGCACCAGTGGCTCCGGTTGCTCCGGTGACTCCGTTTGTCCCGTTTTGGCCGTTGAAGCCGTTTTGGCCATTGAGGCCGGCGGCTCCGGTCGCGCCCGTCGCGCCGTTGGCGCCGGTCGCGCCCTGGGCTCCCGTGGCGCCCGTTGCGCCGCGAGTTCCGGTGGCGCCGACAGCGCCGGTCGAGCCCTGGGCTCCCGTGGCGCCTGTTGCGCCGCGAGTTCCGGTGGCGCCGACAGCGCCGGTCGATCCCTGGGCTCCCGTGGCGCCTGTTGCGCCGCGAGTTCCGGTGGCGCCGATGGCGCCTGTCGCGCCCGTGGCACCGACCGCTCCGGTGACGCCTTGCGGTCCTTCAGGTCCTTGCACGTTCCAGGCGAGAGCCGTCTCGCTGGCGGTGCAGGCTGTTGGCGTGGAAACGACGCGGACGTTTCCAGAACCATTGATGCAGATCGTGATCGTGGGACTGGCAGCCGCCACGTTGAATGGCAACCCGACAGCTGCAACTGCGAGTACCAATGCGCCGAGCCCGCCAATCGTCAGCCTACGGCGAGCCGGCATATGTCCTCTACCCAACCGATCCCTCTCTTTCCCTGGCTGACCGAAGCCAGCTTCCTCCAAAAAATGAGTCCACGCCAAACGGAAGCCCAGACAGCTATCAGACCCCGCGTCGGTCGTATTCAGCCCCAGCCCCGTCCGAACGCGCGGGTAAATATACTACCCATCGTGGGAGAAAGGTACCTTTTTGGGCCAGTCCAAAAGGATTAGGCAGTCTTGTGTAGACGAGTGATGTTCGCCCTACGTCAGTCGCCCGGATCGTCGTCCGGAGGCCCGGCGGTCGTCACCATGTCGACCTTGCCTTCGAGCTCTTCGAAGCGTCGCGCGAGGACGCTGATGACGGCGCCGGTGGCGATCGATAGCAGTCCCGACATGGCGACCAGGTTCGCGAGAGTGTTCGAGACGCCGAACAGCGGCGCCGCAATGGCGAGCAGCAGGACGCCGAGCGCGCCGAAGAACGCCATCGGCCGGTAGTCGCGGAAGAGCAGCAGGATCGCCCACGAAATTCGCGCCCCGTCTCGCACTACACGAAGGTGCGGCGGCGTTTGGGCGGGCCTCGGTCGAACGTTGAACGGCACTTCGGTGATTCGATAGCTCCGGCGCGACGTTTTGATCGTCAGTTCGACTTCGATCTCGAAATTGTGTGCGGCCAGCGGCAAGCTCTTGACGAGCATTCGACTCATCGCCCGATAGCCGGACAGAACGTCGGTTACACGCACGCCGAGAAGCGTGCGGAGCAATCTCGAGAAGAGCATGTTGCCGACGTGGTTTACGAGCTTATGGCTGGTTCGGCCCGCCAGCGCTCGCGATCCGACCACCATATCGGCGCGTCCTTCGAGGACCGGGCGCATCAGATCGTGCACGCTTTCGGCCGGCAGCTGGCCGTCGCCGTCGGCCAGAACGTAAACGTCGGCGTCGATGTCGCGGAAGGCGATTCGCAACGCGAAACCTTTACCTCGCCGGGGCTCGCGCAAGATGCAGGCTCCGGCGGCTGCGGCTACAGCTGTGGTGTTGTCGGTCGAGCCGTTGTCGACGACCCATATTTCGGCATCGGGCAGCTCCCGGCGGAAATCCGCGACGACGGTTCCGACCATCAGCTCTTCGTTGAGGCAGGGGATCAGAACCGCGATTCGCGGGTGCTCCGGGAGGACATTGCCTCGGATTCGGGGACGTACCAGTGCCGTCTCAGTCATATCGATCGACTCTCTTCGGCGGCATTCGCCGACAACACCTTGAAGCCTCCGCCGATGTAGGCCATGGAGGCGGATCCGCCGATCGCCGTCGGGAGCAACCCCAGTGCGTGGGCGATCACCGCCAGCGCCAGGGCGCTATCGGCGGGCACTCCCAGGCTCGTGGCCACGGTTACGGCCGCCAGTTCGAACGTCCCGACGTACGCCGGCGCGGACGGAATCGCGGTCGAGAGCACCGTCACGGACATGAGCAGCAGGGCGCCCAACGGCGAGATCGACACGCCGACGGATTGGCCGGCCAGCGCGAACATCGCCGCGTTGCAAAGCCACACGACGACGCTCAAGACGAGCGTGATGCCGATTGCGCGGCGCCGATGCGAGCCGCCCGACCAATGGACGAACCGCTCGAGACGGAGCACGACGGCGTCGACCGGGGCTTTCAGCGGCTTGATCGCGGCCAGGCGCGCGAACAGGCCGAGAAGCGGCTGAAGGCCGATCGTTGCGAGGGCCACGAGCAGGACGATCCCCGCGGCGGCGAGCAGGCCTGTTCCGCGCAGGATCCAGACCGCGGCTCCCGCTCCGACCGCGGCCACGAAAGCCATGACCGCCAGCGTGGCAGTGTCGATGATCCGCTCCAGGGCGATCGATCCGAACGCGCCGCCGAATGCCACTGCCTCTCGCCGCGAGACGAGGTACGCGCGGATGACCTCGCCCAGGCGCGCGGGCAGCACCAGGTTTCCGAGCAGCCCGACCATCAGGATCGGGAGGAGCTTCGTGGCTGCCACTCGGGAACCGTCGGAGCGTGGCGGCAGGAGCGTGCGCCAGATCACGCATCGGAGACCCAGCGAGAACAAGAAGACCGCCAGCGCGAGCAGGAGAGGCGCGATCGAGGCGGCGGCGACCAGGCGCGCGGTGGCCCCGATATCGACCGATCGGGCAACGAGGATCAGCGAGACGGCGCTGACGAGCAGGCCGAGGACGGCCACGCCCGTCTCCCGAAACCGGGCAACCAGCGACCCTCTCGTACCCACCGCAAGACCCTCCGACGTGCGGCCCAACCTAGCACATTGGTACACTGCCGTGCGGTGTGCCGACCGGCGCTGAGGGTGTGATTGACCGTGGCGATCTCGAGCAATCAGGGGAAGTTTCGGTACCTGGCAGCGGCGCGGTCTCGTCTGGGCCGGGTCGCTTCCGTGATCGGCCGGATCGGGCAGGCGATCCGTGACGATTCAGCCCGCCCTCTGACGCGGAAAGAGAAGATCGGGCTCGCGCTGATCGTGGCGGTGCCGACGCTGCTCACGGCCATCGGGCTGCTCTCCGAGCTCACGATCCCGGCGCCGTCGCTCAACGACGACATGCTCCACTACCTGTTCGTCCAGCGCGCGTCGGATGCCCTCACCAACGGCGAGTCCATCTTCGACTTCTGGCTGCCGCAGATCGAGACGGGCATCGCCCAGTTCTTCTATTACCAGCACTTGCCGGCGCTGGTCGCGGTGGGCCTGCAGCGGCTGAGCTTCGGAACGCTGGATCTGCTGACGACGTTCAACCTCATCCGATACGTCCTGCTGGTGGGGTTCCCGCTCACCGTCTTCGTGTCGATGCGGATGATGCGGTTTTCCGTGGCCGCCGCCGCGATTGCCGCGGCCGCGTCCACGTTGCTCGCCGGCGATTTCCGGTACGGCTTCGATTACGACAGCTACATATTCCGCGGCTTCGGTATGTATACGCAGCTGTGGGCGATGCACCTGTCGTTCTTGACAGTGGCCGCCTGCTACCGAGCCATACAAGACGGCAAGCGATTGTGGCTGGCGGCTTTGCTATTCGGCATGCTGGTTCTGACGCATCTGATATATGCGTATATGACGGCGATGGCGATAGCACTGATTACGCTTTGGGGGATCCGCCGCGCCAACGTTGTCGCGCGCTTCGTGCGGGTGGCGATCGTCGGGTTGTTCGCGGCCGCAATCTCGTCGTATATGTGGCTGCCGTTCCTGAGCCAGACCGCGTTCCTCAACGCGACGCCGTATCTCCAGCCCGAGAAGTACAACTCTTATGGCGCGGGCACGATCCTGCCGTGGCTCTTCAGCGGCGATCTGTTCGATCACGGGCGACTGCCGGTGCTCACCGCCCTTGGGGGAGCCGGAGTGGTGGCGGCGATCCTGAGCCGGAGTCGCGCGGCGCTGCTCGGCGTCGGGCTATTCCTGATGTGGCTGGTCGTCTATTTCGGCCGGCCGACGCTCGGGGCGCTGACGAACCTCTTCCCGCTCCACGACGGGCTGCTCTTCCATCGCTTCATCGGCGGCGTGTGCCTGGCCGCGATCCTGCTGATCGGGCTGGGCGGCGCGTTGGTCTGGCAGCTCTTCCGGCCGCGCTCGTCGGTGCTGCGGATGGGCGCCGCGGTCGTGGTGGTGCTCGTCATCCTCAGCCCCGCCATGGCTGAGCGAATGTCGTTCTACTCGGACAACACGCTCTTCCTGCAGCGCTCGATGGACGCCGTGAAGTCGGACGCCGACGCGCAGACGATCATCCAGACGATATCGACCCTGCCGGTCGGCCGCGTCTACGCCGGCTTGCCCGCGACCTACGGCAACCAGATGCGGTTCGGGGATCTCAGCTTCTACAACCTGCTGCCGTTCTACGGGATCGAATCTCTGGCTCCGCCAACCGAGAGCATGTCGCTCAACTCGGACTTCATCTGGGACTTCGACGACCACAATGCGAGCGATTTCGACCTGTTCAACGTGCGCTACCTGGTGGCCCCGAGCGACATGGCAGTGGCAAGTTTCCTGACGCCGGTACAGGTGACGAGCAAGTACACGCTGTACAGCGCGCCGACGACCGGCTTTGCGGAATATGTGGCGATCGCCACTCGCCGGGCCGTGCCGACCCAAGCGGGTCTCTTCGAGCTCAATCGCGCCTGGGAACGCACACATACGTTGCCCGGTGAGCGCATATACACTCGATACGACTACCCGGCCACCGTCGAGGGCAGTGGGCCGTCCAGTGCGGCGGCTTGCCCCGGCGGCGGGAAGACGGACTTCGAATCGTTCCGGCCCAGCCGGCTGGACTTCGTCGTCGAATGTCCGGCCGACTCGACGCTCGTGATCAAGACCACATACCACCCCAACTGGCAAGTTTCGGTGGACGGAGTCGTGGTCCAGGACTTCATGGTCTCGCCGTCATACATCGGTGTATCGCTGCCGGCGGGCAAACATACCGTGGACGTAATCTACGTGGCCACGCCGATCAAGGCGCCGTTGATCGTGCTCGGCGTCATAGTCGCGTTGCTGCTCCTCATACTTCGCGGCCGCCTCGACCGTTTCGCCGAGCGCCTGCGGTTCCCGCGCCGGAAACGCGGCTAGCCCCGGGCGCGGAGGCGCCAGCGGCGGAGAGCGATGACGGACCAGACCAGCTCCACGACGCCGAACGGCCACGCGCCCTGCAGGAAGCCATAGGCGGAAGAGGCTACGCAGGCTGCAGCGAACGCGGCCACGAACCACGCCGATCGAGCTTCCAGCGCGTAGAAGAGCAGCATCGCCGAGACGGCCGCCGCCCCGTAGATGGCCAGCGGGTCCAAGCTAATGTTCGTGGCCCGTTGGCGCCGGCTCGCCGACCAGGTGGACCTCCAGGCCCGGGATCGCGTCCAGCAGGTGATCCTGCAGCGAGGCGCGGCTGATGTACAGCCCGCGATGCGGCCGATGGACGAGGACCATGTGGGTCACGCGGCGGTCGCGCACGACCTCCTCGAGCCCCCGAGCCAGGTCCGAGGATTCTCCCCGAATGATCTCCGCGCCCAAGTCCGTGGCGTAGTCCACGTTCGATTGCACGTTCTGCCGCCGATCGCGCGACAGCCCGACGCCGGGCGTCTCGACGGCAATGGCGAGCAGCGGAGCGTGGAGCGCGCTGGCAATAGAGGCGGCGCGGCGCAGAGCGCGCCGGCACTCCACCGACTCGTCGATCAGCGCCATGACGCGCTCCGTAACCGGCCCGACGTGCAACCCGCGCTCGCTGACGATGCCTTCGAGCTGGTCGTCAACCTTGCCGGCCACGAAGCGCAGCGAGAGGTCGCGCAGCGCCGTCAGATTCGTCTCGGTGAAGAAGCGCTCCAGCGCGATCGTGGCGCGCTCGGGCGGATAGACGTTGCCGTGCCGCATCCGCTGCCGCAGGGCATGCGGGCTCATGTCGACCAGCTCGATCTCGTCCGCGGCTCGGACCACCGCGTCGGGGATGCGCTCCCGGACGGGCACGCCGAGGATCGTCTCGACGGCGTCGGCGATCGATTCGACGTGCTGGACGTTGCAGGTGCTGATGACCTCGATGCCGGCGTCGCGGATTCTGTCCACGTCCTGCCAGCGCTTCTCGAGAGGCGAGCCCGGAACGTCGGTGTGGGCAAGCTCGTCTACCAGCGCGACGGCGGGATGGCGGGCGATGACCGCGTCGGCGTCCATCTCCTCCACAGCCACGCCGCGATACTCGACTCGGCGGCGCGGGACGACCTCCAGGCCGTCGGCCATCGCCGCGGTGTGGACCCGGCCGTATGTCTCGACGAACCCGATCACCACGTCCGTGCCGCGGTCGTGGCGGCGATGTGCTTCCTCGAGCATCTTGTAAGTCTTGCCGACGCCGGGAGCCATGCCCATGTAGATGCGCAGCCGCCCGCGCTCCGGCTTCTGCTCGGCATTGAGCCGGGCAAGCATCTGGTCGGCGGTGGGCCGGCCGGAGTCCGCCGATTCAGTCGTCATTTCAGCAGCCCGTCGAGGTCCAGGTTCAACTCGAGTACGTTGACGCTGGCCGCCCCGATGAAGCCGAGGAACGGCTGGCTGGTGTGGCGCGCCACCGCCGCTCGAACCGAATCCTCTGTCATGCCGCGAGCTTTGGCAACGCGCGCCACCTGATATTCGGCCGCGGCCGGGCTGATGTTGGGATCGAGGCCGGAGGCCGAAGCTTCGACGAGATCCACCGGGATCGGCGCATTGCCGTTGGCGGCCCGCAGCGCGTCAACTCGGGAAGTGATCGCGGTGATGAGCGCCTGCGACGTGGAGGACAGGTTCGAGCCGCCGGACAGAGTCGGGTCGTAGCCGCTGGCGCCCGCAGCCGACGGCCGGCCCCAGAAGTATTTCGGCTGGTCGAACGTCTGGCCGATCAGGCTCGAGCCGATGGTGTTGCCGTCGGCCGTGATCATCGAGCCGTTGGCCTGGCTCGGGAAGACCGCCTGAGCCGCGGCGGTTACGACGGCCGGGTAGAGGAAGCCGGTGATGACCGTGAAGGCGAGCAGGATCGCGATTGCCGGCCAGAGCTGGGTTCGGACGAAGGTTCGCATCGTGGGCTCCTACGCCAGGTGAATGGCGGTGACCAGGAGGTCGATCGCCTTGATGCCGATGAATGGGGCGATGATGCCGCCCACTCCGTAGATCAGCAGGTTCCGCCGCAGGAGCTCGGCCGCCGGGGCGGCGCGGTAGGCGACGCCCCGGAGAGACAGCGGCACGAGGGCGATGATGATCAGAGCGTTGAAGATCACCGCCGATAGGATTGCGGATTCGGGCCGGGCTAGGCCCATGACGTTGAGCGAGTTCAGTTCCGGATAGGCGACCACGAACATGGCCGGCAGGATGGCGAAGTACTTGGCCACGTCGTTGGCGATAGAGAACGTGGTGATGGCGCCACGGGTGATGAGCAGCTGCTTGCCGATGGCGATGACTTCGATGAGCTTGGTCGGATCGGAGTCGAGGTCGACCATGTTGGCCGCCTCCTTGCACGCGGACGTGCCGCTGTTCATCGCCAGTCCCACGTCCGCCTGGGCCACGGCCGGGGCGTCGTTTGTGCCGTCGCCGGTCATGGCCACGAGGTGGCCTTCGGCCTGCTCGGCGCGGATGCGGGCGATCTTGTCCTCGGGCTTGGCCTGGGCCATGAAGTCGTCCA
>CAZRUC010000096.1:0-7918 GCA_964603175.1 uncultured Anaerolineaceae bacterium | reverse complement strand
GTAGGCGAGGATGCGTTGCTGAGCGGCCTCCTACACATCGGCCAGGGTGGGGGAGACCCGGCCGGCCGCGTCCCTGTGACCTTCGGCCTCGGCCAGCGCCACCGCGCCCTCCAGAACGTTGAGTGCCTGACGTGCGTCGCCCGCGGACAACCCGACCAGATGCTCGAGACCCACGCCCTCCAGAGCCACGCCTCCGGTCGGGCCGAGACTTCCTGCCAGACCGCGTTCCTCGTCGGACAACGCCCGCTGCAGGAGCGTCGCGATCTGCTCGTCTGTCAACGGCTCGAGCCGGTATACGCGCAGCCGTGAGAGCAAGGCCGAGTTGAGTTCGAAATAGGGATTCTCGGTGGTCGCGCCCGCAAGGATCACGACGCCCTCTTCCACGTGCGGCAACAGGGCATCCTGCTGACCCTTGTTGAAGCGGTGGATCTCGTCGATGAAGAGCAAGGTCTGGCGGCCGTGGAGGCTCAGCTTCTCCCTGGCTTCCGCAACGACTGCGCGGATCTCGGCCACGCCGCTCATCACCGCCGATATGGTCACGATGTCCGCCCCGATGCCGTCGGCGAGGACTCGGGCGAGGCTGGTCTTGCCACTGCCCGGCGGCCCCCACAGCAGGATCGAGCCAAGTCGACCTCGTTCCACCGCACGCCGGATGGAGCCGCGCTCTCCAATCAGCTGCTCGTGGCCAACGACCTCGTCCAGGGAACGAGGCCGCATCCGGGCAGCCAACGGCTGCCGCTCCGGAGGAGGGACGAAGAGCGGCTGCGAGGTGCCGGCAAAGCCCGATGGATGGCCGGAGCGGCGAGTGACCATGGGATGGATGCTACCGCGCGGACGTGACCAACGGGGGAGGGTGCGGCCGCACGAGCTGAGTAGAGTTGCCGCACTTATGGCAATACCGTTCATCCAGCGTCCCGCCCACGAGCCGGCCGAGGGTGACTTCGTCCGCAAGCTTGTCGACGCCGTCGACGCCCTGGTTGTTGTCGCTCGGCTGGAGGGAACCCTCTGGCTCTGGAACCGCCGCTGCGAAGACGTGTCCTGGACACCACTCGAATCGGTCGCCGGTAAGCCTCTGTGGTCCGTCATGAGGCTTCGGCCCGCGCAGCAGAGAGAGGCACAGGCCGCCCTCGATCGTCTGGTCTCAGGCCGGGACCAGAGCGTCTCGTTCCAGTCCCTGTGGGTCCGAAAGGACGGCCGGAAGACGCGCATTTCATGGACTGCACGCCTGGTCGCTGATGACGACCGACCGGGATTCGTCGTGGCTACCGGAGTGGAGATGACACGCGGGCGCAAACTTGCCCGCGAACTCGAAGAGACCGAGTCGCGCTTCGCGACCTTGTTCGAGCTGCTGCCGGATCCCGTCGTCGTGCATCAGGACGGACGCCTCCTGTATGTGAACCGTGCCGGATTGCGCATGTACGGCGTCGCGGATTCGGACGACATCGTGGGTCTCCCGGTGGCCGACAGACTCGCGCCCGAGTCGCGCGCGCTCGTCCGCGACAGGTTGACGAGGGTCATGAGCGGCGAAGCGGTCCCGATGGTAGAGGAGCGGCATCTCACCATGGACGGCCGGGCCTTCGACGTCGAAGTCGTGGCGGCGCCGGTATCCATCGGAGGCCGCCCGGCGGTCGTGCTCGCGGCCCGTGACATCACGGAGCGCAAGGCCACGGAAGCTGCGCTGGGCGAGAGCGAGGCAAAGATGCGCTCGCTCCTCGAAGCCGCGCCGATCGTGGTTTGGGCCGCTTCACGGGACGGCATTCTCACCAGTGTCTACGGCCGCGCAACCGAAGTCCTGGGTCGGCCGTCCGAGACGCTCGTTGACCATAGGCTGTCCGAGATCTTCGGCGAGTCGCCGGAGTTCAGTGACGCCATCCAGCGGGCCTACCGGGGCGAGTCGATCGTCATACGCGTCCATCCGCCGGGTCGCGCCCTCGAATGTCGTCTAACGCCCGTCCTGGATGCCAACGGCAGCGTGGAACGCGCTATCGGGGTCATCAGCGACGTCGCCGAGTCGGAGGCTGCCGAAGCCGTACGCCACGAGACCGAAGAGCGCATCCGCGCCGTGTTTGACGAATCCGCACTGGGCATGATCCTCGTCGATCGGGAAGGCCACTCGCTCGAGAGCAACCGCGCATTTCAGCGGCTCCTCGGCTATGGCCAGGACGAGTTGAGCTCGCTGTCGACCACGGACTACACGCACCCCGCCGACCGGGCCGCGAGTGCGCAGGCTCTTCAGGAAGTCTTCGCAGGGGTCACGGATGGCAGCCAGCTCGAGGCGCGCTATCTCGCCAAAGACGGATCCGAGGTATGGACCCGCGTCCACCTTTCCCCCGTTCGCGATCCTTCCGGCGCCCCGCGAATGGCGGTCGCGACGGTCGAGGATGTGACAGCCCACAAGGCGCTGGTGGAACAGGTCCGCCAGGCATCGAAGATGGAGGCACTCGGTCGTCTAGCCGGAGGCGTCGCACACGACTTCAACAACTTGTTGACGGTCGTCAATGGTTACGCCGACCTCCTGGTGGACGCGCTGGGCGATGACGAGCGGGTAGTCGATGCGATTGAGATCAGACGGGCCGGCTCTCGAGCGACCGAACTCACCGGTCAACTCCTGGCCTTTGGACGCCACCGATCGCAAGCGCTCGAATCGGTGGACCTGAATGCCCTGATTGCGGCCCTGGTCCCGATGCTGCGCCGCTTGCTCGGCGAGGCCATCGAGTTCGAGGTTCGGCTCGACCCGGCAATCGGCGTGGTGGAGGCGGACCCGAGCCAGCTGGACCAGGTGGTCATGAATCTGGTTGTCAACGCCCGCGATGCCATGCTCAACGGCGGGCGGCTACAGCTCACCACGAGCCATATCGAGACGCCGCCGCAGGTCGAGATCGGACCCGAGGCGAACCGCATCTGGGCCCGCTTGGAGATCTCGGATTCCGGCGTCGGAATCGAGCCCGCAGTTCTGGATCGGATATTCGAACCCTTCTTCACGACCAAACAGAAGGGCAGAGGCACGGGTCTGGGCCTGGCGACCGTCTACAGCATCGTGGAGCAAATGGCCGGCCGCGTAAGGGTCGAGTCATCGGTGGGCAATGGCGCTCGATTCATAGTCGATCTGCCGATGTCCAGACAGGCGCCGACCACTGCTGCCATCGTCGCCCCGAGTCAAAGCGGGCGAGGCAACGAGACGATCCTGCTCGTGGAAGATGAACAGGCAGTCCGCGACTTCTGCAAACGCGCGCTCGAGAGCGAAGGCTACCGAGTGATAGCGGGAGGACCCGAGGAGGCGCTGGAGCTTGCCGCGACGTTGGGGCAGGGCCTCGATCTTCTGGTCACGGACGTCGTCATGCCCGAACTGGACGGCCCAACCATTGCCGCGGCACTCGCCAGGACAAGGGCAGGGCTCAAGGTTCTCTTCATGTCGGGCTACCCGCGCGACCGGGAGAAGAAGCTGAGCGGCGCGGACGGCGGCGCGGACGGCGGCGCGGTGGTACTCGGAAAACCATTCTCCGCGCGAGAACTAAGCGAGGCCGTGCGGCGCGTTTTGGATCCGGCCGGCCCAGACGGCGAGTTGGTGGACGAGTTACGCGTCAGACCTTGATGACGTGCATGACGTCGATGAGGACGAAGAAGACGGCCAGCGCTGCCGCCATCAAGCCCCCAACTCGGAGAATCCGCCGGACATCGCGCACGACGTAGGCGTATTCCTCGGCAGCCCGTTCCGCGAGCAGGCCCTGATTCCGAGCCCGGGCGGACCGATCGAGATCCCCGGTCCTGGCGCGATCGCGCGGCCGAACGATGCTGGTCTCCGCGGCCTTGGCGGGCGCCGCGATCGGCGACTCGACCTCGGATGCGCGCAGCTCTTCCTGCTCTGAGAACCCCTCGCCGGTTTGGCTTACGGGGCGGGGCTGCGGTCGAGCGGGGGCGCGCTTTTCGGAATGCCGCTGGCCGGGACGGTTTGAACCGCGAGTTCGCTTGGCCATTTGAGAGAGGGGCCTCCGTAATCGTCCGGTTTTTGCTCGGGCGAGCATAGCATTCCGACTCGGACCGGCGGAGCGCATCGCGCCAGAGCTGCGGGTCGCTTCGGCGGCGGCCCCCAAAACCGAGCGAGCCGATGGCTGATAGACTCGGCCGGACCGACGGAGGAGTGAGTGGATCAAGTAAACAGCGCCATTTCATCCAACCTGGCGATCGTGGCGGGCGTGCTCGCGATCGTCGGGATCGTGGTCGCGTTGCTCATCGTGGCGTTGCTTGTTCAGACGCGGCGCCTTGCCAGATTGACCGCGCGGGTCGACGGACTCACCAGAGGGGTCGACGGGCAAAGCCTCGAGTCGGTGTTCGAAGCCCACCTTCAGACCGTCTTTCGTGTTGCGCGCGATCTCGACACCCTGGCCGCCCGCGCCAACGCTCTCGAGGCGGCCGCCCGCCGCCATTTCGACAGAGTGGGCCTCGTCCGGTTCAATCCGTTCGAGGACACCGGCGGCAACCAGAGCTTCGCGCTGGCGCTGCTCGACGGCAATCTGGATGGCTTCGTGGTCAGCAGCCTCCACTCGCGGACCGGCACGCGTATCTACGCCAAGAACATCAAGGCCGGCGCGGCGGAGACTGCCCTTTCCGCCGAGGAAACGCAGGCGCTCGACGTTGCGCGCAGTCAAAGCGCGGACCGGCCGGTTTCAGCGCCTGCACGCTCGGTCAGAGGCTCGGCCGGAGACGCGCCGCGAGCCGCTCGTCCGGCTGCACCTCTCGCAGCGACCGACGTCCCGGCCGACGGCAACATCCCCAATCGGCCGTCGTGGAAGGACACGCCTCGCTCGTGACACGTGAGATGTCACTGCGGCAGGCGAGTCTTGACAAATGACACGCCAGGGCCGCAGGACATCCGCGCACGAACCCGCCTTGCTGGAACAGATACCTGTCTGGGGTCGGGCATCGGCGGCCGAAGCCCAAGCCGAAATCGCGCCGGGCGGTGTCGAGGCGCTGCTCGACGGTCTCAACCCGGAGCAGCGTCGAGCGGTATGCCACGGCGAGGGGCCGCTCCTCGTCATCGCCGGCGCCGGAACCGGCAAAACTCAGATGATCACGCGGCGCATCGCCTGGCTCATCGCCACCCGCCGCGCTCGTCCTTCGGAAATCCTTGCTCTGACCTTCACCGACAAGGCGGCCCAGGAGATGCAGGCGCGGGTCGACCAGCTCGTTCCGTATGGCTATACGGACGCGACGGTCTCAACGTTCCACGCCTTTGGGGATCGGCTGGTTCGCGAGTTCGCTCTCGAGCTCGGGTTGCCCACCGACACGCGGGTCCTGGCGCGACCGGAGGTGGTCATATTCCTGCGCGAGCGTCTCTTCGAGTTCTCACTCGACGAGTACCGGCCTCTCGGTGACCCAACGCGATTCCTGGGCGCGCTGGCATCGCTCTTCAGCAGGTGCAAAGACGAGGACGTCAGCCCGCAGTCGTTCCTGGATTTCGCGGCGTCGCTGGCGCGCAGGAGCCTCGAGACCAATGACGCGGTCGGCGATCCCGACGAAGTGGCGGCGCTGGGCCAACGCGCCAAACGCGAGGGGGAGTTGGCCGGGGCCTACGCCCGGTACCAGGAACTTCTTCGAGAGGCCGGCTTGATCGACTTCGGCGACCAGGTAAGCCTTGCTCTCCGCTTGCTCAGGGAGTCGCCGGCATCGAGACTCGAGTTGCAGAGACGCTATCGCTACATCCTGGTAGACGAGTTCCAGGACACCAACCGGGCCCAGTCGCAGCTCGTGGAGCTGCTTGCGGCGCCCCACCGCAACATCACCGTCGTCGGGGACGACGACCAATCGATCTACAAGTTCCGCGGAGCCGCGATCAGCAACATCCTCGAGTTCCGCCGGAACCACCCACGTTCTCGCCAGATCGTATTGCGTCGCAACTACCGTTCGCGAGCGCCAATTCTCGATGCCAGCCATCGGCTGATCCATTTCAACGACCCCGACAGGCTCGAGATCAGGAACGGGATCGATAAGCGTCTAGTTCCCGTCCGTCGGGGCAAGGAGACGCCGATTCGGCACCTTCCGTTCGCGACCGGGTCCGAGGAAGCGGACTGGGTGGCCCGCGAGATCGCGGCGCGCGTCGCCGCAGGAGCCCGGGCCCGAGATTTCGCGATTCTGGTGCGCGCCAACGCCGACGCGGATCCGTTGCTTCGCAGTCTGAACCTGTGCGACGTTCCGTGGCGGTTCTCCGGAACGTCGGGCCTGTACGCCCGCCCGGAGGTCCGGCTGCTGCTGGCGTTCTTGCGCACGATTGCAGACCTTTCGTCGAGCGTGGACCTGTACGCGCTCGCCGCGTCCGACGTCTACGGCCTCGGAGGCCCCGACCTGACGGCGATCGTCAACACCGCGCGTCGTCGAAACCGCTCGTTGTGGGAAGTCGTCGAAGAGCTCACTCGGCAGCCCGGCCTGCTGCGGCTGACCAACGAAACGCGAGCGACGCTGGAGAAGCTTGTAGCGGATATTCGCCGCTACACGGATCTGGCCCACGAAAGGCCGGCCGGCGAAGTGCTGTACCGCTTCCTGCGGGACAGCGGCCTGCTGTCACGACTCGCGTCAACCGATTCCGTCGCCGCGGAGGAGGCCCTCCAGAACATCGCCCGGTTCTTCGAGATCGTGCGCTCGCAGACCGATCTCCTCCCCGACGATCGGGTCGTGTTCGTGGCGCGCCACCTTCAGACCCTGATAGACGCCGGCGACGATCCCGCCACAGCGGAGGTGGACCCCGAGGCGGACGCGGTCGCGGTGCTAACGGTTCACAAGTCCAAGGGGCTCGAATTCCCGGTCGTTTTCATGGTCGGCCTTGTAGACGGCCGGTTCCCGGCACGCACACGCCGAGAACCGCTGGCTCTGCCCACAGAGCTGGTCACGGAGGAGCTGCCCGAGGGCAACGCTCATCTCCAGGAGGAGCGAAGGCTCTTCTACGTGGGCATGACTCGCGCCCGTGACGAGCTGATCCTCACCCACGCAGTCGACTACGGGGGACGTCGCGCTCGCCGGGTGTCGCAGTTCGTTCTGGAGGCCCTCGATCTGCCTGCCAGCGCCGCTGCCGTCCTCGATGCGTCCGCAGGTGGGACGGCCCGGTCGCCGATGGAGCGGCTCACCGCGTTCGAGCCCGTCGTTGCGGCGGCCGAACCCGGGCGGGATGAGGTGGAGGGGCCACTGACTCTCAGCTTCTACCAGGTTGACGACTACCTGACGTGTCCGCTCAAGTACAAGTACGTTCACGTTCTGCGCGTGCCGATCGCCCCGCACCACTCCATCGTCTACGGCTCCGCGCTCCACCAGGCAGTGCAGGAATTCCATCGCCGCGGGGCCAAGGGTTACGTCATGACCGAGGACGAGCTGTTGGCCGCTTTCGAACGAGCCTGGTCCAACGAGGGCTTTCTCACACGAGAGCACGAGGAAGCCCGTTTGGCGGCCGGGCAGGCAGCTCTCCGGCGTTTCCGCGAGGAGCAATTGCAGCCGGGCGCCGTCGTTCCTGCGTACGTTGAGCGTGAGTTCAGCTTCCTGCTCGACGGCGACCGGGTCCGCGGCCGGATGGACCGGGTCGACATCGAGCGCGTGCCGTCGGACCAGGCTCGCGACGGGGCAGGGGAGACACAACTCGCAGACGTTGCCTCCCCGGCGCTGCCCGGCCTCTATCCCGAACGCGTCACGATCACCGACTACAAGTCGAGCGACGTCCGCGATCCTGCCAAAGCCAGGGAACGGGCGCGCGAATCGCTTCAGCTGCAGATATACGCCATGGCCTACCAGGCCGAGTCGGGCCGGCTTCCCGACGCCGTGCAACTCTGGTTTCTCGAATCGGGCCTGGTCGGCCGCGTGGAAGTAGACGAGCGACGCCTGGAGAAGGCCCGAACGTCCATCCGGCAAGCGGCGGCCGGCATTCGAGCTCGCAACTTCG
>CAZRUC010000095.1:0-7934 GCA_964603175.1 uncultured Anaerolineaceae bacterium | reverse complement strand
CGGCACGTGCTATCGCGCCGTCGTCGGCGTCGTGGACTGCCCCAACCGGCTCGTGAGACGTGGTGAATCGGCAGGTCGGGTAGCGCGAGCAGCCCCAAAAGACCGATCCCGTCCGGCGCGCCCGCCTCGCGGTCAGGTGACCGGTGCGGCACGTCGGGCACGTGACATCGAAGGCGAGAGGCGCGGGCGGCGGCGGGCCGTCCTTCTTGATGTAGTCACATTCCGGATAGCGCGAACAGCCCATGAACGGGCCGAATCGACCCCGGCGCTGGACGAGCACGCCCCCGTCCGTCGGGCCACACTTTGGGCAGGCCTCGACCACCGCGGGTTCGCCGGGAGCACCCTCTGCACTTGCCGGGCCCGAGGCGCCTTCCGCCAGCGACGCAGAGCCGGGCAACTCACGTGTCTCTTTGTGCTCCGGGTACAGGGAGCATGCCAGGAACTCGCCGTAGCGGCCCAGTCTGATGACCATCGGATGGCCTTCGGAGCAGACCTCGTCGGACGGCCGGGTGGTGAAGTCGGCGCGCTTGAGTTCCTTTGTCTTCTCCTCGATGCGCGTCCGGAAGGGCGTGTAGAAATCGCGGACCACCGGAACCCACGATCGCTTCCCGCTCGCGACGTCGTCCAGATCGTCCTCCATCCGGGCCGTGAACTCGAGGTCCACGAACTCGCCGAAATGGCAGACGAGCAGGTCTGTGACCACTTCGCCGACGGTCTCTGGGTAGAGGCGGCGCTCCTTCACTCGAACGTAGCCGCGGTCCATGATCGTGGATATCGTGGCCGCATACGTCGATGGACGACCAATGCCATGCTCCTCCAGAGCCTTGATCAGGGTCGCCTCGGTGTAGCGCGGCGGCGGCTCGGTGAAGTGCTGCAGGGGCGAAACAGATTCGACGGACGTCACGTCCCCGGCCTTCATTTCGGGCAGCCGGCACTCCTTCTCTTCGTCCGCGTCGTCCAGACCCTCGGTGTAGACGCGGGAGAAGCCGTCGAACGTCGTCCGGGTTGCACTGGCTCGCAGCGCGTAGTCGCCCGCAGCAAGGTCGACGGTTGAAGTCTCCTGCTCCTTGGCGGCCATCTGGCTTGCGAGTGCTCGCTGCCAGATCAGTCGGTACAGCTTCGCCTCGTCGGGGCGCAGAACCCGAGCCAGTGCCTCAGGGTCACGAGCGAACGACGTCGGGCGAATTGCCTCGTGGGCTTCCTGCGCATTCCGGGTCTTGGTCTTGAATGTTCGTCCACGGGGCGTTGTATAGGCCTCGCCGAACCGAGCCTCGATCGCGCGTGCGGCCTCGGCCATGGCCTCGCTCGAGAGCGCCACGGAGTCGGTTCGCATGTAGGTGATGAGCCCGACCTGGCCCTCATCGGTCTCGAGACCTTCGTACAACCGCTGAGCCGCGCTCATCGTTCGCTTGGGCGAAAAGCCCAGCTTGCGGCTGGCCTCCTGTTGCAGGCTGGACGTCGTGAAGGGCGGGGCCGGCATCCGGCTGGTGTGCTTGAGCGAGACGTCCGCCACGACTGGCTTGCTGGCGCGGATAGCGTCCGCGTGCCGAGTAGCCGTCTCGCCGTCGGCGATCTCGGGCTTCTTGCCGGCGATCTTGACGAGGTCCGCCTCGAACGTGGTGCCGTCGGGGGCTATCAGCGTGGCCTGCAGCGTCCAATACTCGCGGGCTGTGAACGCTCGTATGTCGCGCTCTCGATCCACGACCAGCCGGACCGCCACCGACTGCACGCGTCCGGCCGACAGCCCGGCCCGGACCTTGCGCCACAGAAGCGGGCTCAGCGTGTAGCCGACCAGCCGGTCGACGACGCGGCGCGCCTGCTGGGCATCCACGAGGTTCGTATCGATGACGCGCGGCGCCGCGAAGGCCTTCTTGATCGCCGATTCGGTGATCTCAGAGAAGGTGACCCGGCGCGTCTTCTCCGGGGTGAGCGCCGCGGCCTGGGCTACATGCCAGGCGATGGCTTCGCCTTCGCGGTCAAGGTCGGTGGCGAGATAGACCATATCCGCCTTGGCAGCGGCTTTCTGGATTGCGGACAGCTGCTTCTTGCGATCGGCCACGACTTCGTAGACCGGCGCGAAGTCGTGCTCAACATCGACTCCGAGCTGGTTCTTGCCCGGGTTCTCCGGCAAATCGCGGACGTGTCCGTAGGAAGCCAGGACCGTGTAGCCGGGGCCGAGGTAGCGTTCGATTGTCTTCGCCTTTGCCGGCGACTCGACGATAACGAGGTTGCGGTTCATCGGCGGGAGTCTAGCATCCCCCACTCACCCGCCCATTTCGGGCCCGAAGTTCCTTCACTCGCCCATGAGGCGGCGCAGCAGGTCGACGGGCTCCCGGTCTTCCGCGTCGTCGTCCGGGGACGAGGCTTCGTCGTCGCTGTCGATATCGCCGCCGGTCGTTGCCGGCAGCAGCCCGACCTCCAGACCGTCGACGGACCCAGCGCGGATCTCGACGAAGCGGACGTGAACCAGCGGAAACACGAACGTGGAGTCGCTGCTCTCTACGAAGACCGGCGGCTTCCCGTTGGTCGTGCGCAGGTTCGTGCAGACCAGGCAGGAATCGCCCGGGGAAGGCGACGCCAGCAGATCGGCCAGCAGCGGCTGCTCGTTGTGAAGGTGAACGATTACGTCGCGGAGCATGGGCGACTCAACTGTCCCCTCGAGCGAGTGGCTATCCCTGGTGTAGTCGGCTGTCCATGTGTCGGCCGAGATAGCTCATGGGTGGTAAAAGTCGATGACCACTCGCACACGGCCGCTGCTGACCCAGACTCCGATCCCCGCTCGGTCGTACGCCGGGTTCATCAGGTTCTTGTAGTGCTCGCACCGGCAAGGCGCCTCGTTCTGGTAGAAGATCTCGACCGCAACCATGCCGGCCATGACCGAGGATGGGGAGCCGATGTTCTCGCCCCACTCGCCGCTGGTGTAGCCCGCTCGAGCCAGACGCTGACCCGGCGAGCCGTTGGCGTAGTGATTGAGGATGCCCCGGTCGGCCATGAACTTCGCGAAGGGTCGGGCCACGTTGGTCGAGATCCCCGGGTCGAGAGCCAGCGCCCGTGCAGCCGGCAGAGTGTGCGGACCAGACGAGCGGCATGACCCGCCAGCCACGACCCATCCGCCGGTCCGGGTGCAGTTCATCAGTTGCAGGTAGTAGTTCTCGGCCGCCTGCCATTGGCCATTGCCCACGCTCAGGCCGCCCGTCGAATACGAGATCTTGATGCTGCTCGGCTTGGCGACGGTGGATGTCGCCTTGGCGGCGGCGCTGAGATTGAGCCCGCCGCTCGAAGCCGCGGCCGCCGAGACGCTAGCGATGACCTTCGCTCCTGCGGGAAGCTTGGCACTCGGCGTAAGGACAAGGACGGTGTCGTCTTCGGCCCAGTAGGTCTTGCCGGTCACGGGCTTGCCGTTGGCGGTGACCGAGAAAGCTGCCTCAGTTGACGCCTCGTCCATCTTGGTCGTGAAGCGAACCGAGATGGCCTGCCCCGGATCGACGCCGCTCGCGCCGTCAACCGGCCTGAAGCGCACGACCGACGGTACTGCCTGGGTGGGTGCGGACAGGGGGGCGATCCAGGCAAGGGGCGCACCGGCGGCGTCCATCAGAGTCGCGGCACTGAAGCTCACGACGTAGCTGGTTCCGAGTGCAAGTGGCGCGTCCGGGGTGAAGGTGAAGACTTGAGAGTTTGCGTCGGTGGGATCGTCGCCCGTGATCTTGCCGCTCACGAGTGGGGTGATATTGAAGGCCGTTTCGACCATCGCGAGCTTGACCGGACCGGAGAAAGTGAGGACGAAGGTCGAGGACGGCGCAATGGAGTCGCCGATGACGGTCGAAGCCGCGATTTTGCCCGCTGTCGGCGATGCGGTCAGGAACGACGCATCGGTGGCGTCACCGAGCTTCATGCCATCGCGATCGAGCGCGGTGGCCGCGACATGGACGGTGTAGTACGTGTCGGGAGTCCAGTGCGAGTCGGGCGACAACGACAGCGTCTGGCCCGTTGCGTCCCAGCTGACGTGGTACGCCCCCTCGGGTGCAACCGCCAGAGATGCCACCACGCTGGCCTGGTCCATCGGCTTGGAGAACTCGATGCTGAAGGGCGAACCGAGACCCAGGTCGGTCACGATGTTCGGCTGCGCGGTCGGCGGCTTGGGGCCGTATGTGGGTGCGGCATTGGCCGAGACGCCCTTCGAGGGCAGACCCACGAGCAGCCCGGCCGCGACCAAAACCGTGGCCAAACCCAGCGCAAGCACCTTCGTCAGAGTGGATCGATGTACGAGGGCGGTGAGGTAGACGAAGCCGAGGACTGGGAGTGCGAGCATTGCGGTCGCGAGCTTTCGCAACAGACAGTCTCCTCTTTGGCAGGTCGGCAGCTGTCGGTCGGTCGTGCGTAACGGGATGCACGTGGTGGACTGGCGGCAGGGTAACACCGCCCGCCGACATACGGCAACAGAACGGGCGGTCGTGCCGGGCCGCACCAACCCGAGCCGCCGAGTCGCGGCCGGGACTGCCTCAGGCCAACGTGTCGTTGCCCGTGGCGCCTCGGAGCCACATCTCCAGGTTCAGCACTCGCCAGAAGACGGTGCTGCCGAGTCGGTGGGCCCCGAATGCCTGGATCGCTTCGAGCACCGCCCCCTCGGCGAGCAGATCGGACGCCTCAGCGTGCGACCGCGCGGCCAGCCTGCGCCACATCGGTTCCGATTCCCGGAGCCAGCGCTCCTCCGGCGGCTGAAAACCAACCTTGTCGCGCCGACCCAGCACCGCGTCCGGCACGATCCCCCGCATCGCCTCCCGAAGGACGATCTTGCGCTGATGCCGGCCCTGGATCTTGAGCCGATCCGGCAGCAGCAGACTGGCTTCCACGAGGCGGTGATCCAGGAACGGGACGCGAGCCTCTATCCCGAACGCCATGCTGTTGCGGTCTTCGTAGCGGAGCAGGTCCGGCAGGTTGTCGGCGGCGGTGTCGAACCAGAGCTTGCGCGCCAGCAGAGTACCGGGCGCAGAGGCCGGTTCGCGTCTCCGTGGCGCCGTCGAGCCCGCGGCCCCGCCGATCCACCGCGACGGCAATCGGCGCCGGTTCAAGCGTGCAGGAACCGGGTGCACCCCGATCAGCGTGTAGCCAAGCGGCGCGCGGAAGGGGCCGCGCTCGGACACGATCAGCCGGCCTGCCTGCAACGCGGTTCGCGGATTGCGGAGCGCCCCCGCCAGCCGCACAGCCTGGTAACGGACATAGCCTCCCAGCAACTCGTCGGCGCCCTGGCCGTCGAGGAGCACCTTTACGCCCGCTTCGTGGGCGATCCGCATGACGTGGTACTGGGCGACGATGCTCGTGGCGCCGAACGGTTCATCTTGAGCGTTCAAGATGCCCGGCAGCGACTCGAGGAATAGGGCCGTGTCGGGGGTGGTCGTATGTAGATCCACCCCGGTCGCGGACACGACCGCGTCGACGTACGGACGCTCGTCGATCCCGGCCTCTCTGAACTGGGCGAAGAACGCCAGCTGCGGGTTGCCTTCGCGCTCGCGATGGCTCCGACCCGGAGAGAGCAAGTCGCTGGAGCGTAACGCGGCGGCAATGCTCACGATCGAGGAACTATCGAGGCCTCCGGACAAGCACGAGCCGATGGCGACGTCCGATCGGAGCTGAAGGGCTACCGCGTCGATCAGGAGCGACTTGAATTCGTCGATCCGGTCCTCGTCCCCACGCCGGCGGCGAAACGACGTGTCGGTCGAAAGCGGAGGCGCCGGCCAGTAGCAGTCCCAGGTGCGCCCGGCCGAGGAAAGCATGAGCGTATGGGCAGCCGGGAAGCACTCGATATCCCGAAAGAAGGTCTGGCTGCCGCGGGCCAGCCCGCCATCTGAGAGATACCCGCCTACCACCTCGACGTTCGGGTCGCCGGACACCCACGGCAGCACCCGAAGCGCCTTGATCTCCGACCCGAAGGCGACGATGCCCGACCCCTCGGCCAGGTAAAGGGGTTTGACTCCGAGGCGATCACGGGAAAGCAAGAGAGTACGGTCGCGCGCATCCCATATCGCGAATGCCCAGATGCCGTTGAAGCGCTTGACGCAAGCCGGTCCCCACGACGAGTAGGCGGCGAGCAGGACTTCCGTGTCGGATGCCGACGAGAACGTGTGGCCGAGGGTCTCGAGTTCGTCGGCGAGCTCGAGGAAGTTGTAGATCTCCCCGTTGTAGACGATCGTGTACCGGCCGTCGGGCGAGGTCATCGGTTGATGGCCTGTGGGCGTCGGATCCAGGATGCTCAGGCGCCGCATCCCGAGCACGGCTGCACCGAGAGCCATGGACCCCTCGTCATCGGGTCCGCGGTGGACCAGCCGCGCCAGCATCGAATCCACGAGCGCGGCGTCCGGCGGCCCGTCGTTGAGGCTGAAGAGACCCGCGATCCCACACATGGCGACCCTTTAGCTCGGCTGCTGGAGAACGCCGGACCCTCGGCCAACGTCGGCGCCATTATAGGACCGAGGCTGTTGGAGCCCGCCATGTGCAGAGGGGCAACTCCCGGTGGGGGCCGCCTAGAGCGACCGAGCGAGCGGCCCGGCCGGCCGGTAGCGGCCGTAGGAGCTTGTGACCAGCCCGCGTAACTCGAGCAGGGTTAGGGCGCTCAGCAGGGCCGCACTTGCAAGCGACGTGCCGCGAGCGAGTTCGTCGGCAGTGGCGGGGCCAGCCATCAGCAGTTCCGCAAGGGATCTCTCCACGGCGCCGAGCGAGGCCAGCACCGCGGCCGGGCCGGCCGCCGGAGCGTGCGCGCTGGGCAGCACGGCGCCGCGCGCGCCTCTCATGGCGGTCGAGCCGGCGGATTCCTCACTCCCCCGCCCGTCCAGACCGAGGTCCTCGAGCAACTCCGGAATGCCGCACACGATCCGCGTCTGGGTCGGGAAACCGCGCAGGAAGGCATGGCAGCCCGCGCTCGTGGGCGCGTCCATCGGCCCCGGCACGAGAAAGCACTCGCGGCCCTGCTCCAGGGCCCAGCCCGCCGTAATCAGGGCGCCGCTCCGCGCCCCTGCCTCGACCACGACCGTTGCGTCTGAAAGGCCGCTGACCAGCCGGTTGCGTCTCGGGAACGTGCCCCGCGTGGCGGGTGTTTCGGGCGACAGTTCTGCCACGACGGCGCCACCTGCAGCGACGATAGCGTCCGCCAACCGCTCGTGCGCCTTAGGAAACAGCCTGGCGTGCCCGCCACCCAGGACAGCGATGGTGGGCCTGCCTTCCGCGACGACGGATGCATGTGCGGCGCCGTCTATGCCGACCGCGAGCCCTGAAACGACTACGGCGCCGGCCCGAGCCAGCGAAGATCCGATCCAACCGGCGATCAGCCGGCCCTTGTCGGTGGGCCAGCGCGTTCCCACGACGGCGACCGAACGCGGAGCGGTCAAGGCCGAAACCGAGCCCCTGACGAAGAGCAGCGGTGGCGGCATATCCACAAGTCGCAGGCGCTCAGGGTAGTCGGCGTCGTCCACCGTAACGACTGTCAGCCCGAGAGAGCTCACCTGATTGAGGATCCTGGCTGCGTCGGCGAGGTGATCGCGGACGCGGCGAGCAAGATCGTCGCCGAGCCGCGAGTTGGTCCGGACTGCGGCGTCTTCGCCGGCCGCCCGATCGGCAACCCCTTCGCGCAAGCGAGTTGCGCCATCGGGTTGCGAGGCTACCTCGAGGACGGCGGCTGCGGAACCGAAGGCTTCCAGCAACTTGGTGAACGTGACCGGCCCAAGCCCGGGAACGGTAAGGAGCACGACCCAGGCGTCCCGTTCGGCCTGCAAGTCGCGGTCGCGACGGCCGCTGCCCGGCCGAGTCTCGACGGACGTCGGCGCCTGATGCGGTTCCGCACGTCCCGTTGCGCCGCATCCACCGTCGGCGGCAGCTGCCGGAAAGAGCATCCCAGCCGAGATGCCGCCGTCCGCGACCAGGCGCGGCACGATCGGGCCCATGCA
>CAZRUC010000094.1:1192-7967 GCA_964603175.1 uncultured Anaerolineaceae bacterium | reverse complement strand
TGAGCGTCGACTGGAACTTGGCCCAATCGTCGGGGACCATCGCCATGTCGATGCCTGCATTTACGGCCTGCTTGACCGAGGCGGTGTAGTCGGTGGTATCGATGAGATCGATGGCACCCCAGTCGGAGTCGAGGAACCCGGTGAAACCGAGCTGGGTCTTGAGCACGTCGGTCAGCCAGTGCTTATCGCCGGTGACCTTGCCGCCCTCCTGGGTCCCCGAGAAGGTGACCATGATGATCCTGGCGCCGTTCTTGACCGCGTCCGTGTAAGGCGGCAGGAACTGCGTCTCGATCTGGGCGTTGGTCATGTTGTCCGTACCGCGATCGAGGATGGACTGCTGGCCGGTTCCGGCGGCGGTGCCGCCGTCACCCAGGAAGTGCTTGGGATCGGCCACGACCGTGTTCGGGTCGGCGAGGCTCGTTCCCTGGAAGCCCTTGAGGCAGGCGGTGCCGAGCTGCGTCACGAGCTCGGTGTTCTCGCCGTAGCCCTCGTACGTCCGGCCCCACCGGATGTCCTGCGGAACGGCTACCACGGGTCCGAACGTCCAGCGCACGCCGGTGGCGTTCATCTCGGCGGCGGTCACCTTGCATTCCTGCTGGACCAGTGCCGCGTCGTGGGTGGCGCCCATGCCAACGTTGTGGGGGAATACGGTCGTGCCGCCGACGTGGGCATCGCCGTGGACCGCGTCCACGCCGTAGAGCATCGGGATGGCCAGCCGGGTGCTCAGCGCCTGGGACTGCATCCCGCCGACCATCGAGTACCAGTTCGCGGCATCGTTGGTACCGCTGGGATTGCCGTCGCCGCCGGAAAGAACGCTGCCCATGAAGGCCGTCGCCACAGGCGTCGGATCCCGCTGAAGGGCCCCGATCTCGATCTGGGTCATCTGGCCGATCTTCTCGTCCAACGTCATCTGGGCGAGGAGCAGCGACACACGCTGGTCTACGGTCTTGGTGGCATCGAGCCATGGGCTCTTGGACACAGCGGCGCTGCCGGACGGTGCTGGGACCGAGGCCTTGGATGTTCCCGAGCTCCCGGGCGTTGCTGTGGCGTTGGAGTTGCCGCAGGCGAGGACGAGCGCGGCAATCGCGACGACGCCAACACGCTGCACCAGCAGCGCGCGGCGCCGCAGCAGCAGCCCGCGGCGCAGCCCGCGATGGACGGTCAAGCGAGACATGGAATCCTCTTTTACAACCCGGCCGCGGGCGTTGGTGACGACGCGCAGCCGGATTGTAGACCGCCCGGGCCTATCCGACCGCCGGCTCCAGGCGCGCGCGTAACTCCAGAACGTGCTCCCATTCGTGCTCGAGCATGCGCCGGAGCATCCGCCGAGCGGTTCGTGGGGCTTTGCCCTCGCGCTCGGCGACTCGCGTCCGTTCGTCCTCGGTCATTGCCTTCAGACGAGCCAGAACTGCCTCACGCTCGGCCGCGAGAGCCTCCCACGGCTCGGCACCGGCGCGCTCGATAGCCGCCATTGCGGGGCCGTAGCCGGGCAACGTCCCCAGCACGGAACTGACATAACTCCATTCCGATCCGGCGACGTGGGACACGATTTCCGCTGCCGACCTGCCACCCGTGGCGGGTTTGGAAGTCAGAGGCAGGTTCTGGCGCCGAGCCGCCGTCACGAGCTCTTCTCGGGACCAGCCGGCCCAGCGCAACTGGTTGCGTGCCTCTTCCGCGGTGAGGGGCGCGCGGTCCGAGGCGAAGAACTGCGTTTCGAAACCCAGCCATTTGCGCTCGATGACGTGTTCTGCGACCACCAGCTCGATCGGCTCGGGGTCGGGCACGGGCTCGCCGTGGCGGCGCATGAAGTCGATCCGGTCGAGGATCGCGGCCCGCGTGTTCTCGATTGCTGCATCGGTCGTGGGACCGCGCGCGGTGCAACCGGCCAGACCCGGGACGAACACCCAGGTCTTGCGGTGCTGGGGTCCAGATTCCAGGTACAACTCGAACCGCATCGGACGACCTCCGCCGGGTCGAGCTTGCCGGCCTCACATACCTAGCAAGCGCTCCGGCGGAACGTATTCGAGTCCACGCGCCTCTGCAACGGCCTTGTAGGTCACGTTCCCGTTGCACACGTTCAACCCGTCACGCAGGTGGGAGTCGTCGATCATGGCGGCTCTCCAGCCCTTGTCCGCCAAAGCGAGAGTGAATGGCAGCGTAGCGTTGTTGAGGCCGAAGGTTGAGGTTCGCGGAACCGCCCCGGGCATGTTCGTCACGCAGTAGTGGACCACGCCATCGACGACGTATGTGGGGCTCGAGTGTGTGGTCGGCCGCGAGGTCTCGAAGCAGCCGCCCTGGTCGATCGACACGTCCACTACGACGGCGCCACGGGGCATGCTCCTGATCATCTCGCGAGTGACCAGCCGCGGAGCCTGGGCGCCCGGAAGAAGCACTGCGCCGATGACGAGGTCGGCCGTGAGTACGCTCTCCTCGATAGCGTCCGTGGTGGCGTAGCGGGTCTTGAGGGCGGGGGCGAAGGCCAGGTCGAGTTCCTTGAGCCGCGGCAGCGACCTGTCGAGGACCGTGACGTCGGCCTCGAGGCCGAGTGCCATGCGCAGTGCATTCATGCCGACCACGCCGCCACCCAGCACGACCACCTTCGCCGGTGGCACTCCCGGAACGCCGCCGAGCAGGATCCCGCGGCCGCCGACTTCCTGCTGCAGCGCGTGTGCTCCGGCCTGGATCGACATCCGGCCGGCGACTTCGCTCATAGGGGCCAGCAGCGGCAGCCCGCCTCGATCGTCGGTCACCGTTTCGTAGGCGACCGCGATGCATCCCGAGCGCAGGAGTGCCTCGGTCTGCGCAGCGTCTGGAGCGAGATGAAGGTACGTAAACAGAACCTGGCCCTCGCGCAGCATGGCGAGTTCCGGCGGCTGTGGCTCTTTGACTTTGACGACCAGCTCCGCTCGCCCGTAGATGGACGCAGCATCTGGCACGATTTCCGCGCCGGCCGTTCGGTAACGCCCGTCATCCAGATCCAGCACT
Source organism: uncultured Anaerolineaceae bacterium (assembly GCA_964603175.1). Lineage (GTDB taxonomy): Bacteria > Chloroflexota > Limnocylindria > Limnocylindrales > CSP1-4 > Fen-1039. The sequence goes on along the minus strand of CAZRUC010000094.1, from coordinate 4,982 downwards.
GCGCCGGCGCCCGCCTCGACCATGACTCGATGGCCGTGCGAAACCAGCTCCCTGACGGCGCTGGGCGTCAGCCCGACGCGGAATTCGTTGTCCTTGACCTCGCGGGGCACGCCGACAAGCATCGAGACGTCTCCAGGCTATTGGCCGAGTGAGCGCCGGCTCAGGAGCGAGCCGTTTGCGCCATTCTCTCACCGAAGCCGCCGGGAGTCGGAAAGCCGCTGTCCGCGCCCGATGCGCCTGCTCGCGCGCATGCGGACGGCGCGGCTGGCCCAGAGCCGCGCCGTCCTGGCACGTCAAGACGCTCAGTTGTGTCGAAAAGCGGACTCGTGCGGCTAGCGCCGCATGGACGCGTTCACTCTGCGGAGGTGAGAGCGATTCATGAGGATTGCGTCACGCGGCACGTCCCTGATGGGCACGCCGCCCACGGCTACGACCGGAGAGAAGACCGGCAGGAAGAGTTCGGTGCCACGTTCCGTGAGAGAAAACGGGTCTGTGGAAGGCAGCAGGAGCAAGATCCCCGAGACTTTGAACGGCGCCGCCTCGAGCGTTACGTCGTAGGCGACCCGGAACTTAGACCAGGCCTCGCGATCGGCATCGCTGACGACGGGCTCGCCATCCTCGGCCGGCATCACGATGGTGACGTCGTAGGGATCGATGTTCTTCACGCCACTGGCGGGGGCGAGTGGCGTCGATAGGTCGTTGGCGCCCTGCTGCGCGCTGTTTACCGGGATCGCGGTGCGTTTTTCGAGCGCGTCGGCAAGTTTCACGCCGCCCTGCGAGAGCATCGCGTCAATTCGGCCGTCCTCGGAGAGCGCGACGAAATGGCCGGGACGTCGTCTGGTGGCAATGAACCCGGAGCCTCCCGCTCCCGGGTTGAATGCGCCAACGGCCATTGCAGTTTCTCCTTACACGCTCGCGACTGGCGCACTCGGTCTACCCGGCCGAGAGCAACTCGCGCTTTGGGCCAATCAGGACCTTTTGCAGGGCGGGTCCTAACGAGGTTTCGGTGATATCAGAGCGGAACTTAACGCACTTTCTAACGTACTGGTACCCACCGGAAGGTAATACCCCATCCGAAGTCGACCATTTCGGAGGGCTGCTGGCGGCCGGGATCTAGCTGCAGGGCCCCGGTTCGTCTGGAACGAGGACCCGCACCAGCAGGGAGTCCTTGACGCCCTGGTCGTCGACAAACCGCGTCAGCTGGTTCGACTGCCGGACCACGGGAATGAGCTTCGCCAGATCCGCGCCGGCTACGACCGCGCAGCGACTGCCGGTGCTCCCGAAGGCGCTTCCGAATGAAGCAAAGGATGTCGCAAGCGGCCAGGCCGTCTCGCTGGGATTGATCCCCGCGGAGGCCGCGGTCGGCGGGATCGCCAGCACGGCCAGGCGCGCGGGCTCGTAAGGAGCAGTCGGTCCGAGAGCGGCAGCGAGCCAGCCGGTCGGATCGGCCAGCTTCTGCCATAAGGCCTCGAAGGCGGCGGCCGTGCCCGGCGCCGCGGGCGCCGCCGTGGAGTCCGGCGTCGAGACGGGTCCGGTCAGGTCGTAGGTGATCCCGCTTACGACAATCTGGATGTGGCCTGTGACCGCGCCCGCAAGAGCGCCATCCGTGAAGTCGCGCTTGGTTCCGAGCAGGCCCGCCGTGCGGGCCTCGGCCACGATCGAATCGATCCCGGCGGCGCTGATCGACCGAACCGCGGGGTCGATCCAGAGGGGCCCGGGATAGATTGCCGGGACTGCGACTCTCCCGTCGATGAGCTGACCGCCCGCGATGGTTACCGATGGCAGCCACGCGAACGTCGACTGAGGCGCCAGGGCCTGGGTCTGCCAGACGCGGAGATAGAAGCCGCCGGACGGGGCCGCCGGCGACGGCGACGCAGAGGTCGACGGCGAACCCTCGGACGGAGAACTCGGCGATCCGCCGGTGGGGGTCTGGGTGGAGGTCTGGTCGGCCGCCGTACTGCAACTCGCCACCAGCAGAGCGGCGGCGAGAAAGGCGCCCGCCTGCATCAAGCGAGAATCATGAGATCGCGCGCGGCGGAATTGCATGGCGGCCACCCAAATACGGCAGGCAGATTGTCTACCAGCCAGAGACGCCACGCGCGGGAGTCTGGTTCCGCCTCAGGACGCGGCACCCTGGATTACTGCGTCGACGGCGGCCACGACGTGCGGCATGTTCGTGGTGGTGAGGCCCGCCACGTTGACGCGACCCTTGCCGACCATGTAGACCCCGAACTCGTCACGTAAGCGCGCAACCTGTTGCGCCGACAGGCCGAGCAGGGCGAACATGCCGCGTTGGTGGCGAATTGGTTCCCAATTGCCGGGCACGCCGGCGGCGACCAGAGCCTCGACTAGCGCCGCGCGGTTGCCGAGGATCCGGTTGCGCAGCCCGGCAAGTTCAACTTCCCACTGCGCTCGGAGAGCCGGATCGGAGAGTACCGTCTCGACGACGTCCGCCCCGTGGGCCGGAGGATTGGAGTAGTTCGCGCGGATCGCGATCTTGACGTGGCTCAAGGCCGATGCCGCACGGCCCGCGTCTGCTGCGACCACGGTAAGCGCCCCGACCCGCTCGTTGTACAGCGAGAAGTTCTTGGAGAAGCTCGAGCAGACCAGGAACTCCAGGCCCGGACGTGCCAGTCCGGCGAGCCAGTCGGCGTCTTCGCGCAGGCCGAACCCGAAGCCCTGGTAGGCGAAGTCGACCAACGGTACGAGCTCTCGGTCGACCACGGCGTCGGCGATAGCGGACCAGGTGCGTGCGTCGGGATCGACGCCGCTCGGGTTGTGGCACGAGCCCTGCAGCAGGAGGATGTCACCCGGCGCGGCCGAGTGAATCGCGGCCAGCAGCCGGCCTGCGTCGACACCACGGCCGGACTCGTCGAGGTAGGGATAGGTCCGGATGGCGAAGCCGGCCAGACCAAAGAGCTGCGGGTGGTTCGGCCAGGTCGGTTCGCTCAGCCAGATCGTCCGGGAGGCTCCGGTCTGGAGCAGGAAGTCGGCCGCGACCCTCAGTGCGCCGGTGCCACCAGGAGTCTGGGCGGTCACTGAACGACCGCTGGCGACGATCTCATGGTCGGGTCCGAAGACAAGGTCCCGGACGGCTTTCTTGTAGCCCGGGCGCCCATCGATGGCCAGATAGCCCTTCGAAACGCCCTTCTCGAGGATGCGGCGCTCCGCCTCGACCACCGACGGAAGCGTCGGAGTGAGACCACTGTCGTCCACGTACACGCCCACGGAGAGGTTCACCTTGTCGGGGCGCGTGTCGGCTCGGTAGGTCTCGGTCAAGCCCAGGATCGGGTCGGGCGGCGCTGGGGTGAGGGAACGAAGAGGCAAAGCCACGGAGAGATCCCCTGAGTGAGGTCGGCGAACGGGAGCCGCGTGCAAAAGATACAGGTACAGGGCCGGGCGGTCATACCGACGGCCTCGTGTCCAACGCCTCCCGCACTCGGGCCGCCAGCTGAGCCAACGAATATGGCTTGAGGATGAGCATCGCGTCGGGGCCGATCACCGCTTCCTTCACGTGCTCGGAGGTGTAGCCCGAGGCGAACAACACCGCCGTGTCCGGCCGGCGGCCTCGAACCAGTCTCGCGAGCGCCAGACCCGACATCCCCGGGGTGACGACGTCCGTCAGGAGCAAGTCGAACTGCGCGAGACGCTCGTTCACCAGAGCCGCGGCTTCGGTGCCACTTATTGCCGGCGTTACCGTGTAGCCGAGTCGACGCAGGCAGGCAAGCCCGAACGCTGCGACGCCGGGATCGTCTTCGACGAAGAGGATGGATTCGGTCCCTCCTACCGG
>CAZRUC010000094.1:0-1092 GCA_964603175.1 uncultured Anaerolineaceae bacterium | reverse complement strand
GCCACTTTCAGCATGCCGCCGAGCGGCATCGCATCGCGCGCGTTCGACGCTAGATTCAGAACGGCCTGCTCGAGCTGAGACGGGTCGACGGACACGAGCGCCGGCGATGCCTCGATCTCGACCCGGACCTCGACGTCCCTTCCCACGAGCGACCGGACGAGTGGCTGGAATGAGACCAGGAACTCGCCCAGATCGAGCTGCTTTGGCTCAAGCGGAACGCGCCTCGAAAACGCGATCAGCTGCCGGACCAAAGTCGCGGCGTGATCCGCTGCGGCAAGGATCGGGAGGGCGTCATCTTGCGGGGCCGGACTCTCGTGGGCGGCGATCAGCGATGCGAAGCCCGCGATCGCGGTGAGGCTGTTGTTGAACTCGTGCGCAATGCCGGCCGCGAGTTGCCCAACTGCCTCGAGCCGCTGCGCGTCCATCAGGCGCGCTTGGATCGCCTCTCGGTCCGAAATGTCGAGGAATTGGACCACGACCCCAACCGGCCGACCGTCCGCGTCGCGCTCTATTGCGTCGTAGATCTCGACCCGGACCTCGTGTCCGTCTTTGCAAAGAAAGCGGGACTGGCGCGGTCCGGCGAGCCGGCCTTCGGTGATGGCGGATGCGATCCGTTGCGCGACTCCGGAGCGGCTGTCCTCCGGCACGAACGAGCTGATCGGATGACCCGTGGTCTCGGCGGCGCTCCAACCCAGGAGGCTCTCCGCGGCGGGGTTCCAGAACTTGACGTTGCCGTCGGCCCCGAAAGCGAGGGTCGGCAGCGGTGACACATCCGCCAGAACACGCAGAGCTGCGGCGCTTCGGTATTCCGCCGCCTCCGCTCGGCGGGCCTGGTCGGCCGCGCGTCGCGCTGCCGCCGCCGAAGCCTTCCAGTGTCCCGAAACCCAGACCAGACCGACATACCCGGGGAACGTCATGAGGGCAGCAAGTCCAGCCTCGAATACCGGCGGGGTCGAGCCGGTCGCAATTGAGAGTGCCGGCATCGAGAACGCGGCAGCGGAGCCGGCGATGCCCGCGACCCAAGCGCCGAACAACCACGCCACGAGCTTGCGGCCCTCGAGCACGGAGGTAAGCAGAACCGCCCCAACCATG
>CAZRUC010000093.1:2321-8003 GCA_964603175.1 uncultured Anaerolineaceae bacterium | reverse complement strand
GTCCACGCCGTCGCCTACGCCGAGAAGGAAGACCTCGCCGGCAACTTCTCCTCGACCAGCCGTGACGGCTTCCACACCGCCTTCGACATCAGCGTCTACTCGCTCATCGCCATGGCCCGCGAGGCCCGGAAGTATATGAAGCCCGGCTCCTCGATCATGACCATGACCTACTACGGCGCCGAGAAGGTCGTGCCGCACTACAACATCATGGGCGTGGCCAAGGCTGCCCTCGAGGCTTCCACTCGATACCTGGCCGCCGACCTCGGACCGTCGGGCATCCGCGTCAATGCGATTAGCGCCGGGCCCGTCCGTACGCTGTCCGCCCACGGTATCGCCGGCTTCAAGCTGATGTACGGCGCCTTCGCCGAAGTGGCCCCGCTGCGTTCGCACATCACGATCGAGGACGTTGCAGGAACCGCCGTCTACCTGGCAAGCCCGCTATCGGGCCAGACCACGGGCGAGGTCATCTACGTCGACGGCGGCTTCAACATTCTGGGGTTGCCCGTCGCCGAGGAGTAGCTCGACTCGGCGCCGCTTGCTGCCGCGGCCACCTGCATTCCCGCTGCCTGATACATTTCCCGGACTTGGCTGACAACGAGATACGTAGCGCCACCGGTTCGAGGGGCTTTCGGGGCGACCTGGAAGGCTTGCGCGCGCTTGCCGTCGTGCTGGTCCTCCTGTACCACGCTCAAGTCCCCGGCATCTCGGGCGGCTACGTCGGCGTGGACGTCTTCTTCGTCCTGTCCGGGTTCCTGATCACCGGGATCCTGCTGCGCGAGCGGGCGGCCACCGGACGGATCTCTCTGACCAACTTCTACGCCCGACGCGCCAGGCGGATTCTGCCTGCGTCCGCTCTGGTGCTGCTGGTCACAGTGGCGGTGTCGGCGATCGTTCTGCCGCCATTGCGGATGGCCGATATCGCCCAGGACGCCGCCGCAGCCGGTTTCTACGTTTCGAACATCCGGTTCGGCATCCAGGCAACCGACTATCTGCAGTCCCAACTGCCTCCGTCGCCCCTGCAGCACTATTGGTCGCTCGGTGTCGAGGAGCAGTTCTACGTCTTCTGGCCAGCGATTGTGCTGCTCGTGACTCGGGGCGGAGCGGCGCTGGGCCGCCGCGTCGGGCTGGCCGCTCTCTTGATCTCGGGCGTGTCCTTCGCCGCGTCGGTATGGCTCACGTCGGCCAACGGACCCTGGGCCTTCTTCTCCCTGCCGACGCGCGCCTGGGAGCTCGGGATCGGCGCCATGCTGGCGGTCGCCGGGACGCGACTTGCTCTTGTGCCGCTCCGGGTGGCAGTCGTCATGGGTTGGGTTGGTCTCTCGGCCATCGCCCTGTCCGGTGTCCTCTTGAATCCGGGCACGCCGTTTCCGGGAACGGCCGCCCTGCTGCCGACGGTCGGAGCCGGCCTGGTGATCGCGGGCGGCGTGCGACAGAGCGCATTCGCGGCGGGCCGAGTCCTGGGAATGGCCGTGCCACGTTACGTCGGCCGGATCTCGTATTCCCTATACCTGTGGCACTGGCCGCTGATCGTCATCCCGACGGCGGCAGCGGGCGCGACCTTGCTGCTGCCCGCACGTCTCGGGCTCATGGGGTTGGCCTTCGTGCTCGCGGCCGCGTCCCAGCGATGGGTTGAGGAGCCGATCCGTCGGGGCCGCGTGGTCGGCACGCGCCCGATCCGCAACCTGGCCATGGCCGCCGGCTTGTCGGCGGTGGTGGCGGCGTCGTCGTTTGGGGTCGCGGCCGTCTCGGCGGCAACGCTCGGTTCGAGTTCACCGAACCCTGTAGCCGATACGGTCGCCCTGAACCAGATCATCGGTCGGGCCGAGGTCGCTTCGGACAACGGCGCCACCCTGGGCGACCTGCCCATAGCCGTCGACGGACCCGTTCCGGCGGCCGTTGACCCACCCTTCTCAGACGTCCAGAAGCTTCCCGATCCCTACGCCGATGGCTGCCAGGTCACCGACAGCGTTGTCGACCCTCGGTCGTGTATCTACGGCGATCCGCATGGAGTTCATGTCCTGGTCCTCTTCGGCGACAGTCATGCCGACAACTGGTGGCCGCCGCTGGAGCTGCTCGCGCGCCAGAGCGGATGGCAGCTCGTGACGTACTTGAAATCGGGCTGCTCCCCTGCCGCCCTCTCCCAGCCACGTTCGGGAGCCGATCGTGTCTATACGGAATGCGCGGCCTGGCGCGCAACGGCACTGGCCCAGATCGCATTTCTGCATCCGGACCTGGTCGTGGTCAGCGGGCGCACGCGGACCGCTCTCGTCCGGTCGGACAACACGCCCATCCCCGAGGCCGAGGCAGCCGGCGTGTGGCAGGACGGCCTGACAAGGACTCTGCAGCGGCTGTCGACTTCCGCAGATCGGGTTGTGATGCTCGGCGATACGCCGAATTCACAGCTCTGGGTGCCGATCTGCCTCTCTGGTCACCGTGACAGCATTCTCGCGTGCGCAACGCCTGTTGCCGCGGCCGTCAGCTCGTCATGGAGGGCGGCCACCGCGGCCGCAGCCTCGGCGGCGGGCGTGGCGTTCCTGGATCCGACGGTATGGGTGTGCCCGAGTTCCCCATGCCCTGCGGTGGTGGCCAACTTCGTCATCTTTCGGGATAACCAGCATATGACCACGGTGTTCGCTTCGGCACTGGCGGGGCGGCTCGCCTCGGCGTTGCCTGAGTTGGGCGCCGGTGGGCAAGTCTCGGCGCCGCCGTCGAGGACGCTGCTATGGATGTCGGAGGCGGCGCTGGTCGAAGAGCGCGTCGTCGTTCCCCGTCGTCGGGGGCTGGCGCGCCGCATGCCCGAGCCCCAATCGCGGTCGGCTTAGTCGGTGCCGCCGGGAAGCTCGAAGCGCATCAACCGCCAAGTCGCAATGACGAGCGTAACCACGACGACGATGATCGCCAGCGGCAAGGCAGTGCTGGGCGAGAGGCGGGCCTCCTCCGGCCGCATCTGCCAGAAGCCATTCGCCACGCCTACGGCGTACTGGCGGATCGACAGATTGGCAATGCCGGGGAGCAGGTTCGAGAGCGCCCCTTCCCAGACCAGAACGTAGACGAGGCCGATCAGAAGAGCGCGCCGGGTGAAGAGGCTCAGCACCATGAAGACCGAGACATAGCAGATCGAGCCCACCAGCATGGCCGCCACGAACGCTCGTGTGGCTTGTGCCCCGTCCTCGCCGAGCGGCGCCAGAACGATCGCGCCCGAGATGAAAACCGAGGCGACGGTCAGAAAAGCGGTCATGCCGGCCGCGCCGATCAGCTTCGCCACGATGATCGCCCAGCGGGAGATCGGCTTTGCCAACAGGTAGACGACCGTGCCGTCCTCAATTTCGGCCCCGAAAGCTGCGGTACCGAACAGGACCGCCACGATCGGGAGCAGCAGCGTGACTCCCACGGCATCGAGCACCCCGCTGGCGAAGTCGTGGACGGTGACGTGGCCGGCTGCCCAGAAGACCACGGCCAGCAGCACGGGAATGGCGGCCAGGAGTCCCAGCAGGATCGTCCGCCGCCGGCCAAGCAGCTGGCGGAGCGTCACCTGGATGACCAGCGGCACCGCCACCAAGGATCTCGTCAACATCATCGCCGCACCAGATAGTCGAACACGCTCTCGAGGGACTCGTCCGTCGATACGACCTCGAACAACCGAACGTCGGCCGATCGGCTCGCCCCCGCGATCAGGCGGCGGAAGGCAGACAGATGGGCCGTCCGAACGGACAGCAAGTCCTTGCCCAGCTCCACAGCAAACACCGCCGGGTCGGTCATCAGAGCCGTTGCCAGACGCCGGTCGTCGCTGGAGCGGATGGTGATCGTATGAGGACGATCGGTCATCAGAGCCCGGATCGCCCGATAGTCGCCCGAGGCCGCTAACCGTCCGGCGACCATAACCAGAATCTCCGTCCCGACTCGCTCGACTTCTTCGAGTATGTGCGAGGAGAACAGAATTGTGCGTCCGGCTGCCGCCATCTGACTCAGCAGATCCATCATGGCCAGGCGCTGGCGCGGATCCATGCCGTTGAAGGGCTCGTCCAGCAGCAGAATCTGAGGGTCGTGCACCAGGGCGCCTGCTACCTTGGCCCGCTGCCTCATACCCTTGGAATAGGTCCCGATGGGGCGGTCCATGGCATCGTCGAGGCCCACACGATGGATGGCGTCGCGAGAAGCGGCATCGGCGTTGTGGAGTCCCTGGAGGCGCGCGTTGAAGCGTACGTATTCGAGCCCGGTCAGGAACGGATAGACCGCTTCACGCTCGGGCACAAGCCCGATCTGGCGGTAGACCGAAGGATCGCGGTGCGGGCTGCGACCCAAAACGAGCACCGTTCCGGCGGATGGGGCCAGGAAGCCTGCCAGCATGTGCAGCAACGTAGTCTTGCCGGCACCGTTGGGTCCCAGGAGTCCGGTCACTCCGGCGCCGAGACTGAAGCTCACGTCGTTCACGGCCACGACGTTGCCATACCAGCGAGCGGCGTTTACCAGCTCGATCGCGGGTGCCGGCATGGGGGCCATTGTGTCCTGAGGCTGAGCGGGTACCGGCGCAAGGTTGGCGGTCATGCCTGAACCCTGCGGTAACGGAACAGAAGGATGCCGACGAAGACGAAGACGCTCGCCACGACCGCCACCACGTACGCATCGCTGCCCAATGTGGGCGGGTAGCCCTCGGAACCCTGGGTAATCAGACTTACCCCGAAGAACCAGTCGGCCACTGCGGCAAGGGCCGTGTTCGGGGTCAGGAGCACGAGCTTGTCCGCCCACGTCCAGTCGGCCTGCTTGCCAACCGAGTAGATGACTACCGGCACGATCTCCATCAGGAGGAAGTAGGCGATCAAGCCGATCGCGGCATAGGCGCGCCGCGGCGAAAAGGCCGACAGCGCGAGCGAGATCGAGGCCAGGCTCACGGCCGAGAGCGCACACGCTGGGATGGCCGGAAGAGCCTTCGGCCACTCGTCGCCGATCGCCTGCAACGTATCCGGCTTCATCAGGACATCGCCGACGAAGATTGCGATCATCGGAAGAGCAAGAACGACGAACAGTGCCGTGGTCAGAGCGGCGAGCCTGGCAAAGGCATAGTCCAATCGACTAAGGGCGCGAGTGAAGTACAGCGGCAACACGTGATACCGCTGGTCGCGGCAGACGAGCTCGGGGGCCTGCGCCACGCAGAACAGGACGACGAAGAAACTGACCCTGGCGTAGTAGTTGTCGTAGGCGAACAGGTTCGAGGCACGACCCTCGGCGATGCTCTGGGAAATCACCGAGGCGAAGGCGATCTGGATGAGCGCTGGGAAGGCGTAGAGCCCGAGCAGGATGAAGGGCGCTGCCTTCGCGGTCATGGGCCGCCCAAAACCCCACACGCCCCGGACGCTCTCTACGTAGAGGGACCAGGCTGCGTACCAGCGGCCGCGCCGCTTTCCTTCGTAATGACGATAGCCCAGATCGTAGATGTTCCCGGCGGGGATGACAGCGCGGTTCGGGGCGTTCATATGGCGCTCTCCACCGCCGGCGCGGTCTCGCGGAACAGGTCTTCGAGCCGGCGCCGCTCCTGTTCGATCCGGATGAGCGGCAACCCGAGATCGGCAACCGTATCGCGCACCGCGTCGTACAGAGCTTCGTCCTCCAGCGCTACCAGAACGCAGGCCTCCTCGGCTCGCGTCTTGAAGCCGCGTTCGGCGAGTGCCGCCGCGAGCCGATCGG
>CAZRUC010000093.1:0-2221 GCA_964603175.1 uncultured Anaerolineaceae bacterium | reverse complement strand
TCCTCGGCTCGCGTCTTGAAGCCGCGTTCGGCGAGTGCCGCCGCGAGCCGATCGGCTCCCTCCTCGACCTCGACTGCGAGCACCGGCGTCCGGGCGGTGAAGGTGGTTATCGGCGCGGCCCTCAGCAAGCGGCCGGCATCCACCGCCAGCAAGTAGCTGCAGACCTGCTCGATCTCGCCAAGCAGGTGCGAAGCCACGACGATGGCGATCCCGAAGTCGTTGCCGGTGCGCTTGATCAGGTCGAGCATCTCGTCGCGTCCGACGGGGTCGAGACCGTTGGTCGGCTCGTCGAGCAGCAGGAGCTTGGGATCGTGAACCAGCGCCTGGGCCAGCTTCACGCGCTGCTTCATGCCCGTGGAATAGCCGCCGATCTGGCGGTAGCGTTCCTCGTACAAGCCCACGTGGCGAAGCACTTCGGCCGTTCTCTCCCGGGCCGCGGAGCGCGGAAGACCCGAGATTCGGGCCATGTGCGAGACGAACTCGGTGGCGCCTACATCGGGCGGCAGGCAATCGTGCTCCGGCATGTAACCGACCACTCGGCGGATGCTGGGCCCATCGCGGATCACGTCCATGCCCAGCACCGAGGCGCTGCCACTCGTGGGCGGAATGACCCCGAGCAGGATCTTGATCAGCGTGCTCTTGCCGGCGCCGTTGGCGCCCACCAGGCCGATGATGCCCGATTCCACGCGGAGATCGAGCATATCGAGAGCCTTGACCTGGCCATAGTGTTTGCTGAGGCCGGTCGTTTCGATCAGCAGCATTGGAACTCCTGCACCCCTGCGCGTCGTGTAGATGATAGCGCCCGACGCGGAGCCGGCGGGCCCGACCCGCAAGGGTGGCTTGCGGGCGGGCCTACGATGCGAAGATGCATGTCGGGCCCGGACGCAGGCGAATCCCGGTTCAAGCCGTCGCTGCCCGAACCGACACCTAGCTCGTGGAAGTCTTGACCAGCACCACTCTCGATCGGGCGCGCCAGATCGTCCAGCACGCCCATGCGATCAGCCCATCGGCCAGCCTGCTTCGTCTTGAGCAGCAACTCCGACAGGGCGACTCGAATGCCCGCCAGCTTGCGAAGCTAATCGACGGCTCGCCCGCTCTGGCGGCACGGGTTCTGCGCATGGCGAACTCGGCCTTCTACGCGCCGGCAGAGCCGGTTACTACGCTTTCCCGAGCCGTTGCCCTGCTCGGCGACACGGTGTTGAGGCAGCTCGTCCTGACCTCGCTGATCGTGTCTCGCCGGGCCGGCAATCGCAGCTCGCGCGAAGCACTGGCCGCCGCCCGGCTCACAGGGGACGCCGTCAGGTCCGCCCTGGTGGGCAAGATGCTGGCGCAGATGTCCCGATCGACCGACCCGGACACGGCCTTCGCCGCCGGACTCCTCCACGATCTCGGTCACGTCTACCTGCTCGACGACGTCGGCGAGCGCTACGCCGGCTACCTCCTCGATCCGCATGCCCATGACGCGCGAAATGCCGCCGGGCAGCTGGAGATGGAGATCGAGCTCTCAGGCACGACGCACCAGGACGTCGGCGCCGTCTTCTCCTACGAATGGAACCTCCCGCCCGTGATCGCCCGAGTCCTGTGGGACCATCACACGCCCAGCCCGGGCTCCCTCGGTGCCCTCATCGCTACGGCCGACGTCCTCGTCCGCGAATTGAGCTACCCGACGGTCGTGGACTCTGCGGATCGACAGCTCGAAGGCGACGCGGCGCTCATGGCGTTCGGAATTACGCGCGAGCGCTGGACGGAGCGGACCGCGATGGTCCGCGAGCAATTCCAGGAGCTCCTTTCGATCTTCGACGTTCAGGCTTCCTGACCCGCTCGGTCAGCGATTCGAGGCCGGCGGCCGGACGGAGCCGACCCGTAGCCCAGGCCGAGCGGCTCCCCAGTGCCGGGCCGAGGCCACTCCCCTTGCCGGGACGCACGACCCAGGTCGGCCGCCCCTCGATCTAGCCACCTGCCAACCGGGGTAGCAGGGACCGAATTGTGGTCCCGAGCGAACGCGCGGGCCGCTGCCGCCGGCCCTGCACCGCCCTCTTGCCACGCTCAACGGGGCCCCGGCGGACGGGCGAGGAGCTCCGGCGCAGCTCACAAATGGCGGGCGCGTCCCCCACGACCTGGACGGCTGCTGTGGCGGTTGGCAATTGGCTTGAATGCCGGCGACGCGCGCCCTACGGGGTCGCGAGTCAGTGGGTCTGGCGGCGTCGCCTGTCGGACCAGT
>CAZRUC010000092.1:0-8013 GCA_964603175.1 uncultured Anaerolineaceae bacterium | reverse complement strand
CCACTGTCTAGAATGGATGCCTATCGCCAATTTTGAGGACGACCATGTCTCGTGAACTTCTCATCCAGTGTCCGGATGGGCAGATGAAAACCGTTTCGCTCGCCGGGGGGCGCTTGTCGATCTCCCGGAAGGCTGGCCAGATGGCGGCGGTCGGGATGCTGGCCGTGCTCGTTACGGCCACTGCCGGGATGCACCTGGTCGCCGCCGGCGTCGACATGCAGACCAAGAACGCACTCGACTGCATCTTCAACGCCAACGGTCCCCAATGCTTCGATTTCGGGCTGGCCGGCAGCGGCGGCCCCACATCGAGCCTCGAACCTAATGGCACGGTTCCGCCGGACGACAACTCCACAGCCACTCCATCCGCGACGTCCACGACGGGAAGCCCGTCGACCGGGCCGACTGCATCGGCAACGCCGACCTGGCAGGCCGGATTCGACGCCGTCATCGCACACTCGGGGCCGGGTGTGGGCCAGCCGTCCATGGGAATGCTGAACACCGGGGACTCGGTGGTTGGGGCTGCGGTCAGCGGCGGCTCCTACTCCTTCGAGGGTACGACCAGCACCGACTGGATCCACATCACGAGCGGCCAGTTCGCAGGCGCATATGTGGCAAGGCTCTTCTTCAGCGAAGTCGTTCCGCTGGCGCCCGGTCAGACCGCGACACCGCCCCCGAGCCAGGGTCCGGTTGTCTACGATCTTGGGAACCTGCCCAGCTTCACGGGCACCGCCAAGGATTGGGCCAGCGATGGCCAGCTCAATGTCCTCCTGATAGGGATCGACGCGGGGACGGGCGAAGATCGGAATCTCGGCCTCCGACCCGATTCGATGATCCTGCTCCATGTTGACGTGGCAACCGGGCGCGCGGCCATGTTCGGTATCCCGCGCGACCTCATCAACGTGCCCTTGCCACCGGAATCTGCCAAGTACTACGCCTGCCATTGCTACGGCCCGGGTCCGGGCCAGCTGAAGGCGGACTACCTGATCGACTACCTGTGGAACGAGGCGGCGAACGTGCACCCCACCTGGTACTCGCAATACGGGACGGGCAACGACACGACCGGCAAGTTCCTACGCGGGCTGGGCGCGCTCAAAGGCGCGGTCAGCGAGCTCACCAACGTCCAGGTTGACGGCACCGTCGTAATCAACCTGCCGGGCTTCGTGAAGCTCATCGACGCCCTGGCCCCGAACGGCCTTAGCATCAACGTCCCTTATGAAGTCAAGCAGCAGCCGCAATACGCCTACTCGCTCTCGAACGGCCGGCGCGTGTTCAACATCGACATCAAGGCCGGCCAGCAGGTCGTGAACGGCGAGGTCGCCCTCGAGTTGGCGCGCCTGCGGCACGTCACCGGCTACGACTCGGACTACTACCGCATGAAGCGCCAGCAGCTGGTCCTGCGGGCGGTTCGGGATCAGATCAACCCGTGCGGGCTGATCCCGCAAATCCAAGGCATCCTGACCGCTCTAAGCGGGGCTGTCTGGACAGATCTGCCGGAGTCCGACACGGCGACGGTTGCCGCGCTGGCCGCGAAGGTCGGCACGAGCAACACCGCCAACTTCAGCCTCGACCCGGCCACGACGGGCGCCCCGTACGACGTCCTGGACCAGACCTCGCTGAACAAGGTCCACAGCATCGTGGCACACGGTCTCGACAGCGTGCCGGCCGGGATCAGCGGTGGCGGCGGCGGTAGCGGCGCCACCTGCTAGAAACGACCCCTCGGTCGGAGGCAAAATAGAGAATGAACTTCGGATCTCTTGGCCGGCGGGTGAAATCCCCCGCAGTCGGCCAAGCCTCGACCGCGCGGCCCATGGATGGAGCCTGGGCGGGGCTGATCGCGCTGCTGCGGGCTCCCGCCACCGCCGCGGTCCTGTCCTTCCTGCTTCCGGGGCTGGGTCAGGCTGCGGCAGGCAGGTGGCGCCGCGGCGCCGTCGTGGCCGCCCCCGCATTGGCGGTCGCCGCCGTCGCTGGGTGGGTCCTGCTGTTCAACCGGCACGCGATCGTCGGCGCCGTGTTCCAGCAGGATGTGCTGACCGCCGTCCTGGTGCTGGTGCTCGTCGCCCTGGTCTACCACCTGTGGGCAATCGTCGACGCGTACGTAGTCGCGGGCGGTTCCTTTCGACCCCGGACCTGGGTATCGGGACGGCTGACCTGGATCGGCCCGGTCATGGTGGTTGTCGTTGTGATCGCCACGGTCGGAATCCACCGCCAGATCGCGATCGCCGACTCGCAAGGGCTGCAGGTGCTGTCCGACTCCTTCGGAGGGATGCCCCAATTCCTTGCCGCGAATCCAAGCGGATCACCGGAAGACACGACTCCTCCGGTCCCGATCGTTACGCCACTGCCCACAATTGGGGCGCTGCCCTTGTGGACTCCGGTCCCGACGGCGACGCCGAGTCCGGCACCTCGAGACTGGGCCGACGACGATCGGCTCAACCTGCTGATCATCGGCACCGATGCCGGCCAGGGACGAATAGGCCTGCGGCCCGACTCGATGATCCTGCTCACCGTCGAGCTTTCGACCGGGAGGGCGGCCATGATCGGCGTGCCGAGAAACATGCTGAACGTGCCGCTGCCACAGCCCGAAGCCTCGCTATTCGCCTGCCATTGCTTCCCGGGCATGCTCAACGCCCTGTATTTGGAGGCCATGGCGTACCCGAAGTACTTCCCCGGTGGAGACCAGCGTGGCTTCAAGGCCATGGAGGGCGCCATCGGCACCCTGACCGGGCTCAAAGTTGACGGCACGGTATTGGTCAACCTCATGGGCTTCGTCAACTTGATCGACGCCGTCGGGCCGCTCTATATCGATGTTCCCTATGAGGTGATCGATAAGCCTGGTATGGAACCGGGCTATCAGGGCTACGTCCCGCCGGAAGGCGTGGGGCACGTGAGCTTCGACATCAAGCCGGGCCCCCAGTACATGGACGGCCACGTCGCGCTCGAATATGCCCGGACGCGCGCCCAGGATTGGGACTACGCGCGTATGCAGCGGCAGCAGATCGTCCTGCTGGCGCTGCGGAAGCAGTTCGAGCATCCGTGCTCTCTGGTGGGCACGATTCCGACGATCATCGACGGGATGACCCAGAACGGCGGCATGTTCTGGACCGACATGCCGATCGCGTCGGCTCCGGATCTTCTCGCCGTTGCCGAGCACGTAGGGGCCGGCAGTGCGGCATCGATCACGCTCGATCCGGCGACGACCGGCGCGGTCTGGAACGACGCCCAGGACAACTCCGACACGATGAACGCAGCCTCGGTCGCGAATATCCGCTACATCAGCAAGCACGCACTCGACAAGGTGACCCCGTCGGCCGGCGGCGGCGTCTCTCTGAGCGCCGGCCTCAGTTGCTAGGCGGGCGATCCGACAGGAGCGCTGTGGGATAGATTCGGTGCCTACCCGAGCAGGAGGTCATTCGTGAGCCAGGCGCCGGAACCGACAGGGATGGAGCGGCTGCGCGAATCCTGGTCGGAGAACCGAACCATGGCGCTCGGCCTGCTCGCCCTGGCTGCGGCTCTATTCGTCCTCTATGGGCTCGTGGGTCCCGGTCAGTACCACAATGACGGCTGGTTTCCGCTGGCCGACGCGTTCCTGCACGGCAGGCTCTGGATAGACGGCAGTCGTCCCTGGATAGAGCGCGTGCCCGGTCCCGGCGGCGAATACTTCCTACCGTTCCCTCCTGTGCCGGCTCTGGTCCTGGTGCCGCAGGTCGCACTGTTCGGCCAGGACGTGGCGGATACCGGTGTCATGTCCGCCCTCGTCGGTGCGCTGAACGTCTTCCTGGTCTACGCCCTATTGAGCTACTTCGAACTCAAGGGCAAGGCCATCGCTGTCCTGATGGTTGCCTTCGTCGTGGGCAGCGAGTACCTCTACGTCGCGGCGACCGGCGGAATCCACCAGTGGACGGAGATCCTGGTGGTGAGCTTCCTGCTGGGCGCGCTCAACCTCGCTCTCCGAGGGCGGTGGCCTTGGGTGGCTGGGATCCTGTTCGGTTTTGCCGTCGGTTGCCGGCCCTCGGTCCTGCTGGCCGCCCCGGCCTTCGCGGTGCTGTATTGGAAGTTCGGCGGGCCGCGTGCCCTGGTGTCGCTGGCCATCGGTGCCGCGTCCATCGGCCTCTTCCTGGCGTGGTTCAACTGGGCGCGTTTCGGCTCGCCAACGGAGTTTGGGTACGACCTGATCACCGGCCCGAACGGCGAGAAGGTCCTCGACGAGCCGTGGTATTCGCAAGGAATCGAGTCGCCGTTCTACATCGCCCGCGGGCTGTACACGATGTTCTTGCGCAGCTTCGAGTTCGACGAGGCCTTCCCGTGGCTCAAGCCGTCGTGGGCGGGTACGTCCGTGCTGCTGACGATGCCATTTCTCGTCTATCTCGGCCGGGCCACGTGGAAGAGCCCCTTGATTCTGGTCGGCTGGCTCGGATTGCTCCCGTTGGTGCTCGACCTCATGCACGGCAACCCGGGCTTCGCCCAGTTCGGCTATCGGTTCATCCTCGACGGCATGCCGTTCATCTGGATGCTGCTGGCGTTAGTCGTGGCTCGAAACGGGCTCACGCGAGGATTCGTCGCGGCGGTCGTGGCCGGGGTCGTCGTCAACGTCTACGGGATGGTCTGCATAGCGACGGGCTTCATCACCACCTGACGAGGCGGGTTCGCAGCCGGCTCGTGACCCCTGCGGCGGCGGACCGGCAAGGTCGCCACTCGGGCCTGGGCCTCAGGCTGTACCATGCCGCCTGCCGTGCCGAAGTGGCGGAATGGTAGACGCGACGGTCTCAAACACCGTTGAGTGCAAGCTCGTGCGGGTTCGAGTCCCGCCTTCGGCACCATGCAAGACCAACGCCGCCATTGGCGAGGCGATCTTGAACGAACGATTGGCCGGCGAGCCCCCGGTCGCGGATTCGAGCACCGCCGAGAGCCGCCGCGCGGATGAGCTCGGTCAGGGCATGGACGTCGCGCTGGTCGAGCAGGCGCTCGAGGGCAAACTCGACGCCTTCAACCAGCTGGTCGTTCGCCACCAGGATCACTTGTTCGCGCTTGTGTACCGGCTTGTCCCGGACCGCGATCAGGCGGCCGACGCCGTGCAGGAGGCCTTCTTCAACGCCTACCGCAACCTGGCGGCCTTTCGAGGCGGAAGCGTCCGGAGCTGGCTCGGGAGAATCGCCGTCAACGCCGCGATGGATATCCAGCGATCGCGACGTCGCCGCCCGTCCAGCCCTTATCCCGAGCTGGAGGACGAGAGCTGGCAGCCGCCGGCGCTCGAGTCCGAGGAGCCGGAAGCCAGGACGCTGGAAATCGAGCGGTCGCGTGCCCTCGCCGCAGCCCTCCAGGCCCTGCCGTTCGATCAGCGCAACTGCATCGTCCTGTTCGACGTGGACGGCTACGACTACTCGGAGATCGCCGAGATCATGGGTGTCTCCGTGGGGACCGTGAAGTCCAGGATCCACCGCGGCCGACTCGCGCTTCGCACCGCGCTGGCACCGGTCAGGGAACTCTTCCGTGGCTAAGGACGTCTGAGGTTCGTGATGAAACCCGGCCCTTCAACTGGACATGCGAACCACGACGAGTCGCTCGTCGTCCGGCTCTACGGCAACGACGTCGGCCCGGACGAACGCGCTCTGGCGCTCGATCTGGTGTCGGGTTGCGAGGATTGCGCGGCGCTGTTCGCGGATATGGGTGAGATAGCGTCGGCGACCGCCGCGCTTCCGACGCCGGCGCGCCCACGCGACTTCATGCTGACACCCGCGGATGCTGCCCGACTGCGCCCGGCGCAGCCCGCGCGTGGGCGGTCAGCCTGGCGCGGACTCACCAGGCAGCTGGGCGGCGCGTTCGCAACGTTGGGCCTCGTCGGGATCATCGTCGCCGGGGCGTCGACGGCCATCGCGCCGGCCACCTCGGACAACTTCGCGCTGACGAGTTCCACTGGCAACCAGGACGCTCTACAGGGTGTGGGCGCAGGCGCGCCAGGGCTGGTGTCGACCGCACAGCCGGTCGCGGCTGCCGCGTCGGCGAGCTCGGACGTCACGAAAGGCGCAGCCGGCTCCCCGGCGCCGGCAGTCTCGCCGGCAGCTTCGTCGGCGCCCTCGCGGGCCGCCTCGCCGGCCGCTTCGCACAACGAGTCCGCTTCACTCGCGATCGGGCAGGGCCCTACGCCTCCGGCCGCTCAGCCCCAGGGAGCCGGTGGTCAACCGCTGAGCCCCGCGCAGCCGGCGTCGGGGGGCGCGGTGGACATCAGGCTGGCCGTCCTGATCGCGTCGGCGGCGCTCTTGCTCGTCGGGCTGGCGCTGCTCATCGGACCACGGTTGCGCGCTCGCCGAATACGAGGCTAGCCGCTGCGGGCTTGCCGTCCGGAGCTCTTGCCCGGGTACACTTGGACCGGCCGGCGCCGCCGGCTCGCCGCCCCGCTGCCGGCGCCGCCCTGCTCGAGGCCATGCATGGACCGCCTGATGCTGCTCGACAGCAATGGCCTCATCTACCGCGGCTATCATGCCTTGCCGCCGCTCACCACCAGCCGCGGGGAGCTTGTCAACGCCGTGTTCGGCTTCTGCAGCATCCTGCTGCGCGGCATCCAGGATCTGCAGCCGGAATACGTCGCGGCCTGCTTCGACCTCCCCGGGCCCACGTTCCGCCACGAGCAATTCGCCGAGTACAAAGCCACGCGAACGCCGATGCCGGACGACCTGCGCTCGCAGTTCCCGCTCGTGCGCCAGGTCGTGGCGGCGCTCCGCATCCCCGTCTACGAGATGGCGGGCTTCGAGGCCGACGACGTCATCGGCACGATCACCCGGGATCTCGATGCCCGGGGCGGCATTGAGACCACGATCGTGACCGGCGACCTGGACATGCTCCAGATCGTGAGCGACCGCACCCGCCTCATGACCACCCGCCAGGGCGTGGACTCGACCATCTACTACGACGCGGCGAAGATCTGGGAGCGGTTCGAGCTGCGGCCGGACCAGATGATCGACTACAAGGCTCTCAAGGGCGACCCGACCGACAACATCCCGGGCATCCCCGGGGTGGGGGAGAAGACCGCAGCCAAGGTCATAGGGCAATACGGGTCGCTCGAACGCGTCTACGAGCGAATCGACGAAGTGAAGCCGGACAAGCTGCGCGACAAGCTCGTCGAAGCCCACGACCAGGTTTTCGCCAGCCGCGAGCTGAGCCGGATCGTTCGCGACCTGCCGATAACGCTGGACCTCGAGGCGGCTCGCCTCTCCGATTACGACCGCGCCGAGGTGGTCCGGCTCTTCCGCGAGTTCGAGTTCCGGACGCTGATCGATCGATTGCCGCCGCTCTCCGGCGAGTCGGCCGGCGAGGCGGTCGAGACTCTGCGTTCCGTGGCCGGCAGCGTTGCAGCTGCGCGTGTCCCAGTCGCCCCCGGGGAGCAGCCGCGGGCCGCACGTCCGGGCCGAGACGGCCGCGAAGGGCGCTCGCTCGTCGGCGGCGGGGATGGCCTGCAACTCTCGATGGATTTCGGGTCGGCGGGCATGGGCGAGACGGAGGCCGTGCCGGAGCCACGGCCTCGATCGGCGACCCGGGCCGAGCCGGTGGACCCGGCCACGGCCCTGCGAGCTGCGGTGGCCGATCCCACGGTCCTCGACCGCTTCGATGCCACCGACGAGGACGCAACGGATGCCGCCCAGTGGCTGGCCGGCCAGTCCGAGGTCGGCGTCGCGCTCCTGATGGACGACCCGCGGCCGATGCGCGGCATGCCTCAGGCGCTGGCCGTGGCGGGTACGGACGGACGCGTCCTGGTGGCCGAGGGGCACGAGGCCGTGGGACGGCTCGGCGATCTGCTGCTGCGCTCGGGCGTGCCGGTCGTGGGCCACGAGACGAAGCCGATCGTGGTGGCGAACGTGGCCGGCGGCGCAACGGTGCCGCTCCCGGTGGCGTTCGACACCCAGATCGCCGCGTACCTGCTCAACGCCTCATTGCGCAGCCAGACGATCGCCGACGTGGCCCACGAGCGGCTGGATGTGACGCTGCCTCCGACCGGCGACGTGCCGCCGGCGGTCCGCGTCG
>CAZRUC010000091.1:0-8054 GCA_964603175.1 uncultured Anaerolineaceae bacterium | reverse complement strand
GTGCGGTTGAACACCCAGGTCATGACCGGCGCGATCGCGACGACCATGAGCAGGAACGTGACGACGAGCGTTGGGCTCAGGCCGCCATTCTCGTTTGCCCACTCCGGCACGAGGAACTGGGGCAGATGCCAGGCCGCCCACAGCGCACCGAGAAGGAAAGTCGCGCGCAGGGCGCCCATCTGAGCCTGAAGGCGAGGAAGGGCGAAGCCGCGCCAGCCCGGTTCTTCGAACAGCGGCCCGCTCACGAAGCCAACGACCACAACGGCCAGGAATTCGATGCCCAGCTTTACAGGCGACTGGCCCCCAAGGCCTACGAACGCACCCGGGAGGGCCAGCGCCGCCAGAAGGCAGACTGCCGGGATGCCAACGATGGCGAACAGGTACCAGCGGCGAGCGACGCGCCAGATCCGGACGCGCGCGAGCAGTCGGCGTCGTCCCTCCGTTCCCCCGAGCGCAGTGGCAGTCACCAGCGCTGCGAGTGTCGGGCCGAGAGTTTGCAGCAGGATCACCAGAGCCGCCGGCAGCCGCAGCAGCCCATACAGGGTCAGCAGGATGACCCAGGAGAGGCCGTAGGCCAGCGCGAAGAAGGAGACCATGGGGTGGCTGCGGATGAACGCGGCGAGCGTGGGGGCACCTCGCACGGATCGCCGATCTGAGATCGGTGCATCGGAGACCTGGACGTTCACTGGTGACCCTCCCTTCCAAGCGGGGTACTGGCCATCCTCCCGCCGGCCTGACATGGCCTGGCGCCCAGACGTCACCACTGGCGAAGTGCACCGGACCCGTGCTCGCCAAGGGCTCCTACAGAATGACACCCCGACGCGCGCGCCGCCACGCAAGAGAGCGAGGTCACTGGAGGCACCCTTCAACCTGCCTCATACTCAATGGCATGAGGAAGGGCGAGGGCCGCGCTCCACACCACCGACCGCGCGTCGTGGTCGTCGGGGACCTGATCGTCGACGTCGTCCTGGCGCCCTCAGCGGATCTGGTCTCCGGAACCGACGTCCCCGGCCGGGTGATGCTCCGCCAGGGCGGTTCGGCTACGACGACGGCCCGGTGGCTCGCCCGCCGAGGCGCAAATGTCAGCCTCGTGGCCTCGGTAGGTCGTGATTCTGCGGGCCGAGCGCTGATCGCGACGATCCGCCATGACGGCGTGACTCCTCATGTGGTGCGGATCGCGGGCTACCAGACGGGCCGAGTGGGCGTCTTCGTGGCTCCCGGCGGTGAACGCTCCTTCGTCCAGGACCGTGCCGCCGCGCTCCGGCTGGCACCGGAACACCTCCGCGAGAGATGGTTCGCCTCGGCCGAGCTGGTCCACATCCCCACCTACTCGCTGCTCGACCATCCGCTGGGCGAAGCCGGCAAACGCGCGGCCGAACTCGCCCATGCCGCCGGCGCATTGGTGACGGTGGACCTGTCGTCGAGTGGGCCGCTGCTGGCGCTCGGGCGCTCCGCCGCACTCGAGGTCGTGTGCGGCGCGCGACCGGATCTGCTCTTCGCGGCCGGCTCCGAGGCCGGCGCGCTTGCCGACGACGAAGACTCGCTCCTCGAAGTCGCGCCGGTCGTCGTCCTCAAGCGCGGTCCGCGAGGTGCCTCGCTGCTCTATCGGGACGGCGGCGCTGCTCGTCGGGTCGAAGTGGCGGCGCAGCCCGTCGAGGCGGCCGATACGACTGGAGCGGGCGACGCCTTCGATGCCGGCTTCATCCTTGGCTGGCTCGCGGCCCGATGCAACGGAACTTCTGTCGCCGCTGCCCTCCGCCGCGGAGCGATCGAAGGCAACCGCCTGGCAGCCCGCCATCTCGTTCGACCGCGCAAAGAGCTGGCGTTCGACTGACGCGCTCGACTGGGCCTGAGCGGCGAGCCTGTAACATCGCGCCATGAATTCCGGCACGGCGAATGTCATCCCGGCGGGCCTGCGTGACAGGCTCACCGTTTCACGCGAGGTCGCCGACGCGCTGGCCGCCGGCGGACCCGTCGTCGCGCTAGAGTCGACATTGATCAGCCACGGCTTGCCGTATCCGCAGAGTGTCGAAGTCGCGCGCGCCGCCGAGGCCGCCGTTCGTGAGAGCGGCTCCGTTCCGGCAACGGTGGCGATCCACCGCGGTCGGATTCTCGTCGGGCTCGACGAGGGCCAGCTGGTGACGCTCGCCACCACGATCGGCGTCCTCAAGGCCGCGCGGCCCAACCTGTCGATCGCGATCGCCGGCATGGGCTGGGCGGCAACCACGGTGTCGGCCACGATGATCGCGGCGGCGGCAGCCGGGATCGGGGTATTCGCCACCGGCGGCATCGGCGGCGTTCACCGTGGCGCGCTCGGCTCACCTGGCAGCGCTCTCCCGCCGACGCTCGACATTTCGTCCGATCTGGAGGAGCTGGCGCGGACCGAGGTCGCGGTCGTCTGCGCCGGACCGAAGGCGATCCTCGATGTCCCTGCCACGCTCGAGTACCTCGAGACTCGCGGGGTGCCCGTCGTGGCCATAGGGACCGATGAGATGCCCGGCTTCTGGTCGGTCAAGAGCGGCATCCACGCCCCCGCGTCGGTTGCCGACGTGGCGGCGGCCGCGCGGATCGTGGCCACCCATTCCGAGCTCGGCTTGGGCTCCGGCATTCTCCTGTGCGTGCCTGTGCCCGAGGCCGAGGCCTATCCGCTTGCCGAGGCGCGCGCGGCCGTGCAGCGAGCCATCGCCGAAGCACTGACCGCCGAAATCGAGGGACCGGCCCTGACCCCCTGGCTTCTGGCCCGCGTCGCCGATATCACCGCGGGTGGTTCGGTGCGAGCGAACGTGGCACTGATCGTGAACAACGCCCGCGTCGCCGGCCAGCTTGCGGCCGTGCTCAGCAGCTACAGGCTCAAGAACGAGGCTTAGGCCCCTGAAACCAGCGTGGATTTCGGGTCCCGTGTGCCGGGCCCGTCAGCCTCGAACGACGGTCAGGATCGCAACGCCCACGGCGATAGCCACGAAACCCGAACGCTGTGGCGAGGTGAGCCGCTCGCGGAACAGGAAGTACGCCGCCACTGCTGCCAGCGCGGCGAATTGGCTCGCCAGCACGGACGCCACAGCGATGCTCTCGCGAGCGCCCAGAACGTAGGAAGCGTTGCCGAGCACTTCGCCGAGTCCAACCAGCACGACCAGTGGGGCGGCGCGCCGTGTCATCCGAAGTCGCCCCGCGAATGCCATCGGGACGAATACGAACGCTACCCCCACGATCCGAGGCGGCATGACGGCCAGGACGAGCGGCAGGCTCTTTCCGGCCATCGCGGTGCCGTAGACGGCGAACCCGAAGGCGATCGCGGCCGCAGCGCCGAACAGCGCGGCGCGCCGCTCGAGGCTCGCGACGGTGCTGGGTCCCGCGGCCCGCGGGCCGGCCGGCGCGGCCGCCGATTCGGCGGTCGGCTCGGCAGTATCGCCGCTGGCCAGGGCCACGATCGCGACCCCGATCGCTATAACGCCAAGGACCAGGGCCGAGGCGAGGGTAAGCCTCTCCCCGGCTACGACCGACAGGACCGCAGCGATTGCGCCTTCGGTCGAGGCAAGGGCGAGGACCACGCCGATCTTCCCGATCCGCAGCCCTCGGTACAGGAACATGAGGCCTACCACGCCACCGAAGCCCGAGGCAAGCAGCCACAAGGCCAGCGTGGGGGTGATCTCCGGCAGCGGCCCGGAGACCAGAGCGAAGGGAGTGGTGACGACCAGCCCGACGACCATCATCCAGGCCACTGTCGAAGACGCGCCGATCATGCGGCTTGAGCGGGACGAGCTCAGGTTTGCCATTGCCCATAGCGCAGCCGCGCCCAAGCCGCCGAGGATCGCAATCATGGCTCCAAGTCTGAGGCACGAGATCGGGTCGTGCAGGAGCCGGCGGTGCGGCGCTGGCCGGGACCGTGGCGGAGTCGGACCACCGGGCGGACCGCGAGCGGCAAGTCGCGCAGCATTTGGACCCGATGGCCCACAGTGCTGGATGATGAGCGAGCCTGATAGCTACGGCGATGAGTCGTCTTTCGGTGGCCCGCTGGTGCCACGAGGACGCCGGCTGCCACCGATCCTCTCGCTCGCGCTGGTAGCCGGAGCGATCGCTCTGGTGGCCGGCCTTGGGTTTGGATATCGACTCGGTCAGAAGTCGGTGGCACCGGCCGGCGCGACGCCGGTCCCGTCGGCCCCGTCGGCGCAGCCCGCATCTCCCGAGCCGATCGACCTCCAGGGGGACATCGTCAGCGTCAGACTGCAGCAGGCCTACGGCGCCTCGGCCCCAGCATCGTGGGCGGTCTGCGGTCTGGGGGCGGCGATTTCGTGCTATGCCCTGAACCCGGCGTTGAGCGTGTCTCCGGCCGTGTCGCACACCGACTCGTTCACGCAAACCGATTGGGTACGCCTCGGCCCGCCGCCGATCCAGCCGGGTCACCTCGCCCTGGCCGCCTCCGTCGGAGAGGGCAGCGTTACGGGGTCGCTCGTACGACTCGACGACCCGACAAGCGAGACCCGAAGCCGCCCGCTGGTGCCTATCGACCCAGGCCACACAGGCGTCGACTACTTCGACCTCGGGCCTCTCGCTGCGGGGCAGTACGCGATCGTCATGGGAGTCGTCTTGCCGGCCGCCGACGGCACCGCCGCCCAGGCTCTGGATACCTACCTGGCGGGTTTCGTGGTGACCGGTTAGCACGAACCGTGATGGGGCCGCGGGGCCCTGGCTGGAGCGACTCCCTCCTGGTAGCTTTTAGGCCCATGCGGCAGTTCGTGGAGTGGAGATGACGGCTAAACCGGGTCGATTCGGGGTCGTAGGCACAGGCTGGCGGGCGCAGTACTACCTCCGACTGGCGAGCCTGTTGCCGGATCGCCTCGAGGTCATCGGCCTGGTGGGCCGCGATCCGGGGCGAACGCAACAATCGGCGCAGCGATGGGGAGTCGCCGCATACGGCTCCCTCGCCGAGATGGTTGCGGGCGAGCACCCGGACTTCGTCGTTAGCACCGTTCCCTGGGGAGTGACTCCGGCCGTGGTGCGGGCCGCAGTGGCGCTCGGGCTGCCGATCCTCTGCGAAACGCCGCCCGCACCCGATCTGGACGGATTGCGCAGCCTCTGGGCTTCGGTCGGAACGAGCGGCCTGGTCCAGGTCGCCGAGCAGTACGCGCTGCTGCCCAGCCACGCGTCCAGGCTCGCGCTCGCCCGGAGCGGGGCGATCGGCGACGTCACGTCCGTCCAGGTCTCCTCGACGCATATGTATCACGCCGTGGCGCTGATGAGGACGTATCTCGGCGCCGGCTTCGGGCCTGCGACGGCCAGTGCGCGGACGTTCGTCGCGCCGTTGCTCAACCCGCTGGTCAAGGATGCCTGGACCGACGACGACCAACCCCACGATGCGAAGACGATCATCGCGACGATCGATTTCGGCGACGGGGCGATGGGGCTCTACGACTTCACCGACAACCAATGGCACAACCAGCTCAGATCGCGCCGAATCGTGATCCGCGGCTCCTTGGGCGAGATCGTCAATGACGAGGTGGTTCGGTTCGTGGGCCCACGCACGATCGTGCGGTCGCCGCTGGTGCGCCGCCAGACCGGCTACGACCTCGACCTGGACGCCTACGACACCGACCACATCAGCCTGGGCGACACGATCCTCTACCGCAACCCGTTCCCGACCCTGCGCCTGAACGACGAAGAGATCGCGATCAGCACCATGCTGCTTGCTATGGCCGCCTGGGTTCGGGGCGAAGGCGAGCCGCCCTACCCGCTGGCAGATGGCTGCCAGGACCACATGGTGGCGCTGGCCGTGGAAGAGTCCGCATCGACCGGGGCGCCGGTCACGACGTCAGTGGAAGCCTGGGCCGCCGCCGCCCGCTGAGGGCGCTTACCGCAAGTCCGCTAGAACGGCACGCGCGTCGGCGACCGCCGACTTCAGCTGGTCGCGGGCCGAGACGATGCCGGCTCGCGCGCTCCGGAGTACGGGCCCCGCGGTGCCGGCGTTGAGTTGAGCCGGCGTTAGGACCAGGAGCCGGCCGGGCAGCGGCGACACAGACGCAGCGGCGTTCGAAATCGCGGCATTCATCGCGTCGAGAGCGGCCTGCGCGGCGGTCGTGTCCTTGCCGGCGGACCTGGCCGTAGAGATCCGGCCGGCGAGCGCGGTCGAGATCTGCCCGAACTGCGCCGCGATTGCGGTGGCCCCATCGGCCGCGTTCGTGAGGAAGACCTGGGGCACTTCCAGGTCGTATACGCGGTACGCGGTCGCGATCTCGACGATGCGAGCCTTCAGGACCGCCACCGAGACCCCGGCGTCGATCGTGGCCTTCAACCCCGTCAAGCCGGACGAGGTCGCACCGACTTCGGCCGTCAGAGTTGCCTTGTGAGCAGCCGTCAGCGCCTTCGACGCGTTGATCGTCGAGGTGAGCTGGCCGAGCGTGGTCAGGCGGCGGTCGACTTCGCAGTCCCCGAAGGCGCGCATGGCCGCGACCGTCCCGCCGGTCCGAGCTGCCGCCGCCTGAACGGAGCAAGCGCTGGCGCCGACGGGTCCTCCGCTTACCGGCGCAGCCGGCGCGGCGACGGCCATGCTCGCCGCCGGGAGAACCAGAATGGCGGCCGCGGCGACGGCAGCGAGGCCCTTGCGAATTCCTGACTTCATGAGATCTCCCACATCCGGCGCGTTCACTCGCCGCCCGCCTGCGACGAATCGGAGCCCGAGATCGAGTTGTTGATGTCGTTGATGAGCTGGTTTATCTGGTCGAGTTCGCTGGCGACCGGATCCGGGGTCGCCGGAGCGCTGGCGTGCGCCGTAGCCGAACCGGAAGCCGAGACCGGAGTCGCGGTCGAAGTCGCGACCGAAGGCGATGGGGTCTCCGACTCGACCGTCGAGGCGGAGGGCGACACGCTCGAACTTGCCGGAGGCGGCGTGGTCGGGACCGGCGTCGCGTTGTGCTTGCCGCAGCCCGCCACGGCAAGGGCAACGAGCAGCATCGCCACTGCCATCGTGGCCGGTCGCGCGGAATGGCGGATCAACTTCGAAGATCTCCCTGGCGCCGATCGATTCCCGGACCCCATCATCGTCGGCAGTAGTCATCTGTCCAACAACCGGGGTGTAAGCTCAGTGTAAGAGCGTCACTTGCGTGAGCAGCCACAGCCGGGTAGGTTGCTTCTGCAAGATGTCGAGGTGGTATCGATGAGCAATAAGAAACGAGTGGCCGAGCGGGACCACACTCTGATGATCTCCCCATCGGATATGGGGGGCGCATTCGCTGTGTCGGCGAACGCCTTGTTTGTGGGACCTGGGGATCCCGGCAAGGGGGACGACTGGCAATTCCCGCCAAAGTCTATTGACGGCAATACCGTGGCTGCGGCCGGAGCCCGACCACCGGCGGAAGACGAACCGAGCCGCGAGGACCTCCAGGGGAAATAGACTCCCCCAGCTACTGCTTGGAGGCACTCGCCCGACTGGCGGTCATGACCTTCTGGCGAGCGACCGCTTCGGGTCGGCGGGCCTCGCGGCGGTCGAACCAGTACTTGGTCAGCTCAACTAGCGTCAGGTAGCCGGCGACTATCCCGACCAGCAGCGGCCAGAACTGCCACGGCAGCGCGCCGAACCCGAACAGCGACCCCAGCGGGCTGAGTGGAATGGCCACCGCCACGACGAGCGCCGCAACGATCGCCGCGCCAAGTTGCTTGCTGGGCCTGCTGCGCCAGAACGGGGTGCGGCGCGTGCGAATGACCAGCACAACGAGGATCTGCGAG
This sequence comes from uncultured Anaerolineaceae bacterium, assembly GCA_964603175.1. Taxonomy (GTDB): domain Bacteria; phylum Chloroflexota; class Limnocylindria; order Limnocylindrales; family CSP1-4; genus Fen-1039. The sequence continues at coordinate 338 of CAZRUC010000091.1, read as the reverse complement.
AAGAGCGACTCCACGAACCAGCCCGCCTGGAACGACTTCTCGTCGTTGCCGAGCATCAGGAGCAGCAGGCCGAAGGTGACGTAGTCGAAGATCGACGAGATCGGCCCGAAGGCGATCATGAACCGCTCGATGGCGTGTACGTCCCAGCGGGCCGGTTCACCCACGACGTCCTCGTCGACGTTGTCCGACGGCAGCGCCGTCTGGGAAGCGTCGTAGATGAGGTTGTTCAGCAGGATCTGGCCAGGCAGCATCGGCAGGAACGGCAGCAACGCCGCTGCCCCGGCCATGCTCAGCATGTTGCCGAAGTTGGAGCTGGTGCCCATGCGGATGTACTTGAG
>CAZRUC010000090.1:0-8098 GCA_964603175.1 uncultured Anaerolineaceae bacterium | reverse complement strand
CGACGCCAATCCCGACCCCGGTCCCGACGCCAATCCCGACCCCGGTCCCGACGCCTATCCCGACCCCGGTCCCGACGCCTATCCCGACCCCGGTCCCGACGCCTATCCCGACCGACACGCCGCTGCCAACTCCGTAAGCCGCCTCGTCTTGGGTCCGGTCCGGTATCATCGCGTGCATGGCCAGCCTTACCCGCGCCGATGTCGAACACGTCGCCCACCTCGCACGCCTCGGACTGAGCGGGGATGAGTTGGCGCGGCTGCAAGGCCAGCTGAACCACATCCTCGATCAGTACGAGATCCTCGCGACCCTCGACACGGAAGCCATACCGCCGACGGCCCAGACGATCGAGCTGCAGAACATCCTTCGCGACGACGTAGCACAGCCTTCGCTATCGCCGGACCAGGCTCTGGCCAATGCGCCGGAGCGCAGCGGCGGCCATTTTGTCGTGCCCGCGATACTGGACCGCGCCGGTGAAGCCGGCGGGGGCGGCTCGTAGCGGCATGACCGACCTCACCCGCCTCCACGCCCATGAGATGGCGCGGCTGCTGCGAACGGGCGAGATCTCGTCGCGTGCACTGACCGAGGCCCACCTGACCGCCGCCGAGCGTCAGAACCATGCCCTGAACGCCTGGCTGGCGATCTATCGAACCGACGCCCTGGCTCAGGCGGACGCCGCCGACACTCGCATCGCCGAAGCTCGACGAGCCGGCGGTTCGGCACTAGCTCAGCTCCACCCGCTGTGCGGGGTCCCGATCGCCCTCAAGGACCTCGTCTCGGTCCAGGGCGGTCAGGCCACGGCGGGTTCCAGGATCTTGAAGGGTTACGTCGCCCCATTCGACTCGACGGTCGCGGCGAGACTGCGGACGGCCGGCGCCGTGATCCTCGGCAAGACCAACATGGACGAGTTCGCGATGGGCTCATCCACCGAGCACTCGGCTTACGGCCCCACCGCGAACCCGTGGGCCCTCGACCGCGTTCCCGGCGGCAGCTCCGGCGGGTCCGCGGCGGCCGTTTCCGCCTACCATGCCCCCCTCGCGATCGGCACCGATACCGGTGGCAGCATCCGCCAGCCGGCTTCGCTGTGCGGCGTCGTCGGCCTCAAGCCGACATACGGCCGAGTCAGCCGATATGGCATCGTCGCGTTCGCGAGTTCGCTCGATCAGATCGGGCCGTTCGCCCGCGATGCCCGCGATGCTTCCTTGCTCCTGCATGCGGTTTCGGGCCGTGATGAGCGGGACGCCACCTCCGCGCCGATCCCCGTAGCCGATGAGCTGCTCTCCCTGCCCGACGGTGACGACGAAGCCGCCGCGTACCTCAAGGGCCTCCGCATCGCGCTTCCCAGGGAGTACTTCGTAGACGGCATGGAGCCCGGCGTTGCCGCACGCGTCCGAGAAGCCGTCGCCGACTTGGAAGCCGCCGGCGCCAGAGTCGAGGGGGTCTCGCTGCCGCACACGGAGTACGGGCTGGCCACTTACTACATCATCGCCCCGGCCGAGTGCAGCTCCAACCTCGCCCGCTACGACGGCGTCAAGTACGGCTTCTCGGATCGCAGTTCCGGCGAGTTCATCGCCGACTACCTCCGCACGCGGGGCGAAGGCTTCGGACCTGAGGTCAAGCGCCGGATCATGCTCGGGACCTACGCGCTTTCGGCCGGCTACTACGACGCCTACTACCTCAAAGCGCAGAAGGTTCGGACCCTCATCAAGGCGGACTTCGACGCCGTCTGGGCCGCCGGATTCGACGCGATCTGCGCGCCCACGAGTCCCACGGTCGCGTTCCCGTTCGGCGCCAGGGTCGAAGACCCGGTGGCGATGTATCTCTCAGACGCCTGCACTCTTCCCGTAAACATGGCAGGTCTGCCCGGGGTTTCGATCCCGGCCGGCCTGTCGGACGGCTTGCCGGTCGGCCTCCAGATCGTCGGAGCGCCGTGGAGCGAGCTGTCGATGCTTCGCCTGGCCCGTGCGTACGAATCGATCACGGCCAGAGCAACCTGGCGGGCCCTCGAGCCCGCCGAGCTGCACCTGACCGACGATCCGACCACGCCCAGCCCGGCCGAGCGGCTAAAGCGCATCGCGAGCGCAGCCGCCACCGGCTCGGGCAGCCAAGCCTGAGGACTCACTGATGACCACTCCGACCCGCTCCAATCGACTCACGACAGATCCCTCGATCCTCAACTCCGAAGCCGAACCGGAGCGACCGCCGCTATCCACTCGTGTTCTCGCCCGCCGCGTCGACGAGGTTCCGCGCTCCGGCATCCGCCGCTTCTTCGACATCATGGCCACGATGACCGACGTCATCAGCCTCGGAGTGGGGGAGCCGGACTTCGACACTCCCGAGCAGGTCATCGAAGCGGGCCGCCACTCCCTCGCCGCTCGACGGACGCACTACGCGAGCAACTACGGAACGATCGAGCTGCGCCGCGCCCTAGCCCATCATATCGAGCGGCTTTACGGCGTCCGCTACGACCCGAGCGAGGAGATCCTGATCACGATCGGCGCGTCCGAGGCGCTGGACGTGGCGTGCCGGGCCACTCTCGATCCAGGCGACGAAGTCATCGTCCACGAGCCGTCCTACGTGTCCTACCGCCCCGCCATCATCTTCGCCGGCGGCGTGCCGGTGGGCGTCAACACCACGATCGAGGAGGACTTCGCGCTCGATCCGGCCAAGGTCGAAGCCGCGATCACGCCCAAGACCAAGGCCATCCTCCTCAACTACCCCTGCAACCCCACCGGCGCCGTGCTCCCGCACGACGTCCAGGACGAGATCGCCCGCATCGCCGTCCGCCACGACCTGCTGGTCTACACCGACGAGATCTACGACCGGCTCGTCTACGGCGGCTATGAGATGCGGACCATGTCGTCGCTCCCCGGAATGCGCCGGCGGACCGTCCTCATGGGCGGCTTCTCCAAGGCGTATGCCATGACGGGCTGGCGCATCGGCTACATCTGCGCGCCCTCCGAGATCCTCGAAGGGATCCTCAAGGTCCACCAGTACGTGATCATGTCGGCGCCGACGGTGAGCCAGGATGCCGCGCTCGAAGCCCTGAAGTCGGGCGAGTCGGATGTTCGCTGGATGCTCAGCCACTACGACCGCCGCCGCCAGATGCTCGTCGAAGGGTTCAACAAGATCGGTCTTCGAACGTTCGAGCCGAAAGGCGCCTTCTACGTCTTCCCGCAGATCACCTCGACCGGCCTCTCGAGCGACCAGTTCGCCGAGCAGCTGCTGCGCAAGGAATCCGTGGCGGTCGTTCCCGGCTCCGCGTTCGGCGAGGCCGGCGAAGGCCACGTCCGCTGCTGCTACGCCACCTCCGAGGCGGAGCTCAAGGAGGCGCTCGTCCGGATCGATCGCTTCGTGAACAGGCCGGGGCGAGACTCGTGACGACGGCCGAGGCGGTGGCGACTCGCTACGAAGCCGTCATCGGCATCGAGATCCACTGCCAGCTCAAGACCGCCAGCAAGATGTTCTGCGGCTGCTCCACCGAGATCGACGGTGCAGCTCCCAACAGCCACTGCTGTCCGGTCTGCCTGGGACTGCCCGGTGTATTACCGACGATCAACAAGGCCGCCGTCGAGTGGGTCATCGCCACCGGTTTCGCGATCGAGGCATCCGTCGCGTCGACCACTCGCTGGGATCGCAAGAACTACTTCTACCCGGATCTGCCCAAGGGGTATCAGATCAGCCAGTACCAGCTGCCTCTGGCCGCCCACGGGAAGCTCAGCTTCGACACGAGCACCGGGCCGTTCACGGTTCGCATCAATCGCGCCCACCTGGAAGAGGACACAGGCCGGCTCATCCACGCCGAACTCAATGGCCGACGTGTCAGCCTGATCGACTTCAACCGATCGGGTATGCCGCTTATGGAGATCGTGACCGAGCCCGACATTCGAACGGCCGAACAAGCCCGCCGATATGCCGAAGAGCTGCGCCTGCTCATGAAGACGATAGGCGCGTCGGACGCGGAGATGGAGAACGGCCAGATGCGGGTCGAGGCCAACGTCTCGATCCGGCCCATTGGCCGGGAGGCGTTCGGGACTCGGATCGAGGTCAAGAACATGAACTCGATGCGAGCTGTGGAGCGGGCGATCGAACACGAGATCGAGCGTCAGGCGGTTGTGATCGACGCCGGCGGCACGATCACGATGGAGACGCGCGGCTGGGACGAGGCCAGCCAGTCGACATACCACATGCGGCCCAAGGAAGAAGAGAACGACTACCGCTACTTCCCCGAGCCGGATCTCCCTCCGCTGATCACGTCGCCCGAGTGGCTGGCCGAGATCAAGGCTCGCCTGCCAGAGCTGCCGGCGACGCGGCGGACGCGGTATCAGACTGCGTTCGGCCTATCCGGCTACGACGCAGGCGTCCTGGTGAATGACGCTGCAGCCACTGCCCTGTTCGAAGGAGCGCTGGCGGCACGGAACGGAGTTCCCGTCAAATTGCTCGCGAACTGGATCAGCGGCGAGTACATGCGACTGGCCAAAGGCGCCGGTTCGGACGGGGAGGGGAGCGGCGGGTCCGTCGATCCCGGCGAGCTTGCGGTGCTGGTGAAGCTCGTCGGCGATGGCGCACTCTCGGGCACTAACGCCAAGGAAGTGCTGGCCGAGCATTTCGCCTCGGGCGTGCGCGTCGCGGCGATCGTCGAGGCGCGCGGTTTCCGCCAGATCTCCGACGCCGGAGCCCTGGGCACGGCCGTGGAGCAGGTACTGGCTGCCAATCCGGCCGCGGTGGCCGACTACAAAGCCGGAAAAGGCGCGGCCGCAGGCTTCCTCGTCGGCCAGGTCATGAAGGCGACGCGCGGCCAGGCGAACGCGGCCATGGTCCAGGCGGCTCTGCGCGAACAACTCGACAAACCCGACTAGGCCGGTTCCAGGAGGGAGCGATGGGCCCGATCAACCTGATCTGCTGGGTTCTGGGAGTAGCGCTCATCGCGCTCGGATACCTGCGGGCCAAAGGGCCGTGGAGCCGGTATCAGGAACTCAAGGAACAGGAAGCGAACATCTCGCGTTACGAGGGTTGGCGCGGGACCCGTCTTCGTGAAGATGGGCCCAGCGCGGCCTCGATCATGGCCCAGGAGATGCGTCGCCGAGCCCAGATCGGTGGGGCGATTCTGTTAGCGGGTTTCGCGCTCGTGTTCGTTGGCTTCGCGGTCCGTTAGCGCCGACGGCTCAAGCCGAACCCGCCGAACAGGAAGAGAAGAATGACGATGATGAGTAGCAGTTCCATGGGGACCTTCTTTCGTCATCAGCCTGCTCTTCTCCGCCGCGCCGCGCGAGGATGGAAACCCCCGGGTCCGGAACTCTAATGGCGGGACGTTCGGGGCTTGATGCCCCTGGCCGGCGCGGGCGCCGGAACAGAGATGTGGGCCTTTCGGAACTCCGCGAGTCGCGCGCTCATGAGCTCAAGTACCCCGCCGGCCGGCATCAACGCTCCGCGCGCCACATACAAGGAGCCGTCGTTGATCCGCAGCATCAGGCTTGCTGCCAGCGACAGCTCGTGCCGAGCGGCGAATTCGTCCGGGATATTGACCTGGACCCGAACCGCTCCCGGCTTGCCTCGCCCCGCGACCCTTTCGAAGCCGACCGATGCCACCTCGTCCCAGGCTATCGACCCGCTGCCGAAGGCGTACTCGAACCCGCCTTCTCCGACCACGAGCGAGAAGACAGTCCGGAGCCGCAACACGGTCGCCCGAGCCTCGTTGATGCCGTAGGTCAGCAGGCCGGCGCCGGCGAGCAGGAAGATGGATCCGCCCGTGCCATCGCCGCCGGCTATGTCGCCCAGGCCGAGGAACACGCCGACGGCGCCGACCACGGCCATGCCCGCGGCAGTCAGCAGCTTGCGCCGGGTCTTGCGCCGGTCGTCGTATATCGCCACTGCGGGGCCAAGCGTGGGGTGGTCGATCTCGATTGAGTCGGTCGGTTCTGCGCCGGCTGTCTCGGAGTTAGTTGTCGTCATTGCCTCCATGATGACGCCACTGCCCGACAGTTGCCGGCGCTCTCCCGGAGTCCAGCCGCAGTCCGCCCGGCATGCGAGAATGAATCGACCGCCAGCTGTCCCCGAGGAGACCGAAGTGACCGCCGCAAACCCGACACCCACCGTTGACGATCCGGGACCGTCCGTCGCCAACCTGGAGACCATCGTCTCGCTGAGCAAGCGGCGCGGCTTCATCTTCCCGAGTTCGGAGATCTACGGCGGCATCAACGCCGTGTGGGACTACGGGCAGCTCGGCGTCGAGCTCAAGAATAACGTCAAGCGCGCGTGGTGGCGGGCAATGGTCCAGGAGCGCACCGACATCGTCGGCCTGGACGCCAGCATCATCATGGCGCCCCAGGTGTGGGTCACCTCCGGCCACGTAGCCAACTTCACCGACCCGCTGGTCGAATGCCAGACATGCCGCCGCCGCTACCGGCTCGACGAGCTGCCCGGCGCGGAGAACCTGACCAACACCGAGCTGATGGATCCCGAGGTGGTCGAACGCCTCGGCCTCAAGTGCCCGGCAGATGGGGGACCGCTGTCGGCCCCGCGCCGGTTCAACCTGATGTTCAAGACCTACATGGGCCCGGTCGAGGAAGAAGCTGCGCAGGTCTACCTTCGCCCGGAAACTGCCCAGGGCATCTACGTCAACTTCAAGAACGTCCGCGAGACGGCTCGCAAGAAGCTGCCCTTCGGCATCGCCCAGATCGGCAAGGCCTTCCGCAACGAGATCAGCCCCGGCAACTTCGTCTTCCGGATGCGCGAGTTCGAGCAGATGGAGATGCAGTACTTCGTCAAGCCGGAGACCGCGTCGGACGTGTTCGAGTATTGGATGCCGCGCCGGCTGGCCTGGTACGTGCGCTACGGCGTCAACCCGGCCCGGCTGCGCTTCCGCCAGCACCGGCCCGACGAGCTGGCCCACTACGCCAAGGAAGCCTGGGACGTGGAGTACCGCTTCCCGTTCGGATGGAAGGAACTCGAGGGCATCCACAACCGCGGCGATTGGGACCTCGGACGGCACCAGGAAGCCACGGGCGAGAACCTCGAGTACTTCGACCCCGCGACCGAAGAGAAGTACGTGCCGTGGATCGTCGAGACCTCGGCCGGCGGCGACCGTGCGGCGTTCACGTTCCTGATCGACGCTTATCGCGAGGAGGAGGTCCGCGGCGAGAAGCGGGTCGTGCTCGGGTTCAATCCGGAGCTTGCGCCGTATAAGGTCGCGGTCCTGCCGCTGCTCAAGAAGCGCGAGGAGATCGTGGCCAAGTGCCACGCTCTGCGGGCCGACCTTGCCCAGGACATCATGGCCGTCTACGACGACACGGCCGCGATCGGCAAGCTCTACCGCCGCCAGGACGAGATCGGGACGCCGTGGTGCGTCACCGTCGACGTCGATTCGCTCGAGGACGGCAAGGCCACGATCCGCGACCGCGACTCGATGGAGCAGATCCGAGTAGACCTCTCGCAGGTGAAGCCGATTGTTATGGAGAGGCTCGCAAAGGCGCGCGGCTAGATCGATGAGCCAAGTGGCCGGCGTCGGCGACGCGCTCCGATTGGGGGCCGGAAGGGTTCGACTCTGGGCCTTTGCGCTGATCGCGATAGGGTTGTTGCCGGTGGTCGGCGCCCCCTTGAACGCGTGGAACGACTGGGGCGCGCTATGGAGCGCGGGCGGGACCGTCGGCGGCGCCGCACTCGTAGATGCCGGGCAGCACATCGCCTGGCAGGCGGCCCACGGCGCCCCGCAGGCTTTCTTCTCGTACCCGCCCGCTGCTGCGTGGCTCTTCTGGCCGTTCGCGCAGATCGGTTTGGGCGTGAGCTTCTGGGCTCAGGGCGTGCTGATGGTCGCGTGCATCGCGGCCTCAGCGCTGATCGCGGCTCGCGTTTACGGCCTCACACCCGCCATGGCGCTCCTGGCCGGCTTCGCGTGGGCGCCGAGCACGGCCTCGGTGGTGTTGGGTCAGAACGTGCCCTTCGCGCTTCTGCTGGCGATGGTCGCGATCTGGGCTCTCGCTACGGATCGGCCGTGGCTGGCCGGTCTGGCGGTCGGGGTGTTGTGGTACAAGCCCACTCTCGCTCTCGGGTTCGTGGTGTTGTTCGCCGTGCGTGGCCGTTGGCGCGAGCTGGGCGTGGCCC
>CAZRUC010000089.1:0-8103 GCA_964603175.1 uncultured Anaerolineaceae bacterium | reverse complement strand
GGATCGTCGTGGGCGCAATCGCAGGTTTCATCGCCAGCGTCATCTCCGGGAGCCGCGAAGGCTTGCTGATGATGGTCGTGCTCGGAATCGTGGGAGCCGTCGTCGGCGGTTGGATCGCCGACCAGGTCCTCAAGATCCCAGGCGTCAACGTTACAGGCCTCAATGCTACGAGCATCCTCGTGGCAGTGGCCGGCGCTCTCATTGTTCTTTTCGTGGTCAACAGTTTCGGCGGCCGGCGTCGCGCATTTGGCCGCGGCTGATCCGAGAACGCTCTCAGCCAGCGTTCCTCGATCTGACCACTGAGCAGGATCGGTCCCTACGGGGTCCGATCCTGCTCATTCTTTGCGGGTAGTCCCGGCCTGAGCCGGCAGGCCCAAGGGCTCCAGCGCCTCGGCTTTGGGCCGGGGCGTCTTTGTGTCAACGTATTTTCGGCGCTTGTCAACGCGAAGGGCCCCTCCGGCCCTCTTACTCATGTGAAGGGAGCCAGCCTCGTTGTGGGGGTAAGAGATCGAGTTGACGCCAATTACCCGAAACTCTTCGCCGACCTCACTGCGTTATGTCGTGCCCTCGGTGCCGGATCGAGCGCCGAAGACATCGCGCAGGACGCTCTCCTTCACGCGCGCGAACGTGAACACCAGCTCCGCGACGAGACCAAGCTCGAGGCCTGGGTTCGTCGCATCGCCGCCCGACGGACGTTCGAGCACCTCAAACGGCAGCGGCGCCAGGGCTCGGAAGACCAGCTTGTGGCCTTCGTGCCGGTGGACCCTTCACTCTCCATCGACATGTCGGTGGCAATCACCCGGCTTCCCGCTCGTGAGCGCGTTGCAGTCGTCCTCGTTTACGGCCTCGGATACGAACAAGAGGAAGCAGCCCAGGTGATGGACGTGACCAGAGGAACAGTCGCCACGCTCCTTCACCGCGCCCGCCGCCACCTCGCGGAGAGGTTGGCCGGTTACGACGGCAACGGTGAGTTGACGTGAGCCCGATGCCCTACGGCCATGTCTCGGCCGATCGACTCGGCGAAGCAGCTCAGACCGGAAGCCTGACCTGGCTGCGCGAGGCCGAACGCCACCACGTCGAGGGCTGCCAGAAGTGCCGGAACCTGTACGCCGGCTATCGCATGGCGGACCGGCTGCTGGCCGCGAGCTGGCGCCAGACCACACTCCCCGCATCGGCGCTCGCCAATGAGCCCAAGCTGCGGCGGGTGGCGAGTCTCGTGGGCGACTTCGCCTCGGGCTTCGAATTCCGTCGTTTCGCTCCGGCAGGCCTTGCCATTCTGTTGGTTGCCGCGATCGGGTTTGCGTTCGCGTTGCCGCAGCTCGTTCCGGCGACGCGGAATACCGCGAGTCCTTATTCGCCGCCGGCGACGAGATCGGCCAGCGCCACTACCACAGGAACGATCCAGCCCGCGAGCCCGGAGCCTTCCGCCTCCGCACCTGAGACCGGGCCCAGCACCTCGCCGGCCGCGCAGGACTCAGGCGGCGTCGGCGGAGCGACGGCGCGGCCGAAGGCGACGCTTACTCCCACGCCCGCGGCGGGTTCGACCGGTCCCTCCGCGCCGATGGTCGTATCGCCCTTGTCGGGCTGGCCCATCGCCTGGGCTCCCGACGGCCGCCACATGCTGCTCGCCCAGGTCACCGCGGCGTTCCAGGGCGGAAACCGGATCCAAATCCGCGATGCCGCGGGTGCGCTGACGGGGAGCGCGAACGGGACCGCTGCCGTCTGGGTCGACTCGGCGACTGTCGCCGTCGCGTCATCGGGCACGGGCCAGGGAAGCCGTTTTGCGAGTGGCTCGACGGTCTCTCTGGTCGACGTGACCGGCCACCAGATCGTCGCTCTTCCGGGCCAGTACGCCAACCCCGATGCCACCGAGGGGCTGGACGGGGGCGTGCTCGTGGGTAGCGGCTCGGGCGAACTGGCCGTGGTCGGCCAGAGCGGCCAGAGTTTCTCCGGCGCCACATATGTCACGTGGAACGGCCAGTCGGTGAGCGCCTCGCACCAGGGCGTGCCGATCGGCTTCTCCCAGGACGGCGGGAAGCTCGCCGTAATTCATCCGACATTCGGTCCCGGCGGATCCCTTGGTGGCAACCTCATCGGATCCATCGAGATCGTGTCAGGCTCGGGATCGAAGTCCCTCGCCTCCTTCCCGCGCCTCCGCATCGGAGCGCGCTCGGGTGCCCAGCCCGACTACCCCGACGTGGCCTTCAGCCCGAACGGTGCGAGCTTGCTCGTCTCCGGAACGCTCGTGGACCTTTCGACGGGAACCTCGGCGGCGGTCGGCTACGGCGGGTGGCTTCCGGACGGGACTCTCGTGACCGCCTCGAACGGTCAGGTCACGCGCTGGCAGGGGGCTCATGGGACCGCCGACGCCCGCTTCCAGGTTGGGGGCGTGGTGGAGACCTCGCGGCACGGCGACGTCATCGAATACTTCACGGACGGCCGCTCGCCCATTCTCCTGGCGCCCGACGGCACGCTCTCTCAACTCTCGATCCCAGGTGTCCGCACCGTAAAGGGCCTGCTGATCTCGCCCGATGGGCGATCGGCTGCGCTCGTTGGCCATGCCCCGAGCGGGACGACGGTCACTGAAGTAGCAACGATTGGATGAGGAACTCATGAAACTGCCAACCGGCGCCTCGCGCGCCACCGCCGGAACTGCCGGCACTCCGGCTCCCGACGGGGCGACGCGCCGCGTGTGGCGAATCGGCGCGCTGCTCTCCGCGGCCCTCCTGGTTGGGGCCCTCTTGGCGGCCTGCGGTCCGGGCGGCCAATCGACCAGCCCGGCCGGAGCCTCCGCCGCCACTTCCGCCGCGGCATCGGCCTCTGCCTCAAGTCCAGCGTCGCCGCTCAACTCCGCTTCAGAGCCTCTCACGAGTTCCGAGAACGCCACGGCGCAACCTTCCGGGGTCGCCGCGAGCTCCCCGAATGCGCTCGGGAGCGACCTGAGTGATCTCGATCAGCTTCTCAACGGCATGGACGACTCGCTATCTCAAGCGGGCCCATCTGCCTCGGGTGAATAGCCCTCAACCAGCCACCACAATCGGAAGGGAGAGATTCATGGAGCACAGTTCGCGCAAGGCGCTCGCGGCATTGCTTGCGGCCGGTCTCATAGTCGTCGCCGGCAGTAGCACTGCGATGGCTCATTGGGGCGGTCCAGGAACGGGAGATCCGGGCTTCCGGCCCGTTTCCTCCGCCAAGCCATCGCTGCCTTCGCATCCGGCGAAGCCCCCGTTCGTCATCCAGCCACGACAGCCGTTCGTTCCGGTGGGCGCGGGTTGGCTCAAGGGCTCGGTTTGCGAAACTCCGACCCCGACTGCATCGCCGACCGCGACCGTCGCTGCGGCAACCGCCAGCCCGGCTCCGACCGACGCCGATCAGGAGGACACGAAGGCAGCCGTGGCCAAGGGCTTCGGCCTCGGAGGCGACTGGCCGGCCATCACCGGTCACTGGACTTCCGCCTCGATCGACCGGCTACGCCAGAATCTCTGCACGGTCGATGGGCTCAAGACCGCGCTGGACAACGAGATCTCCCGGCGTGAAAAGGCCCTCGCGGGCTTGATCACCTGGATCGGCAAGATCAAGATCCTGCCGACGGCCGATGCGGCCAAGCTCACCGCCGAGCTCAACTCGCTCACCGCCGATCTGCAGGCACTCAAGACCAAGGTCGATGCCGCGACCAACGTTGCCGACTTGCAGGCCGACATGAAGCTCCTGCAGGCGAATTCAACCGTCTATCGCACGGTCTGGTCTTGGGTCCATCTGGTCGTCAGCGCCGAGTACAGCGCCGCGGCCGGAACTGCCTTCGACAAGGTGACCACCAAGATCGCGGACGAGATCGCGACGGCCAAGGGTCTGGGCAAGGACACTACCGACGCTCAGGCGCTTCTCGACGCGATGAAAGCCGCGATCCTGAAGGCCGAGGGCCTGGCGCAGCCGCTGTCGGCGACTCTGCTTGCGCTGACCCCGACCCAGCTTGCGGACGGATCGGCGGCGCCGGTCCTGACTTCGGCTCGGACTACCCTGTTCCAGTCGTGGACCGCCTATTGGTCCGCACGCCAGGATGCCCACAAGGCGCTCGATGCGCTGAAGGACCTCCTGCCGAAGGCGACTCCGAAGCCGACGGCCACTCCGACCGCCACACCCACGGCGACCCCAATTTGATCGCCGGACACTAGCCACTCCCGGGCCGGGGTGGGGTAGCGACACGACGGGCTACCCATCGCTTGGCGCAGCGCTCCCCACAACCGGCCACTCCATTCCCGCCGCCGCCTCGTTGCTCACAAACGAGGCGGCGGCATCTCGTTTGCCGTCGGCACCGGCCGGCGACCGGGCCGGTGGCCTGGCGATTGGCCTAAGCGCCGACTCCGACGAATTGTGCGAGAGCCAGCTTGTCGGCCGCGGAAAGCCGGCCGTTGCGGGACTTCAGCTCGAGGTTCGGTGCGGCGGTCTTGCCGCCCAGCGCCGCCCTCATCTTGCGGAACTGGCTGCCCGTCGCGAACTTGTACGTTGTGAAAAGCGCCGCCTTGGGCCGCGGGATCGCGGGCATGTCACGCACGAAGGCGAGCCACGGCTCGTCGGGATGCTGCATCACGAAGAACATGCCGCTGGTCCAGCAGCCCAGGAACAGGTAGTCGGCCTCGGCCAGGCTCGCGAAGTCGCAATCGCCGACGGAGACGACCTGCGCGGCGACCCCGTGTTCCGTCAGGAACCGGCCGATCTCCTCACCGTAGCCACGCGTCACTCCCGAGTGGGAGCGGTAGACAACGACCGCCTTCTTCACTGCGCTCCTCCGAATCGGACGGGCCTCACCGGCCCCGAGAGGGCCAACGCCCGACAGGTTCGCCGCTCCCCGGCGGTGCGAGCCAGTGCCGTCCGTCACGATGCCGCCGGCACCAAGGGGAGCCGACGGGCCATGCGAGTCGGTCCGTCCGACCCTTCGCGCGCCTGCCTCCTCGTGGCAGACTGGCGGCCTAGCTAAAGGGGAAACCATGACCACCATGAAGCAGGTCGACGACTTCCTGGCACTCAAGCGCATCGCCGTCGTGGGCGTCTCGCGCGACCCGAAAGGCTTCGGGACCGTGCTCTGGCAGGAATTCCGGCAGCGCCGCTATGAGGCGATCCCGGTCAACCCGGTGGCCAAGGAGATCGATGGCCAGCCGTGCTTCGCCCGAGTCCAGGACATCGTTCCGCCGGTTGAGGGCGCACTGATAATGACCTCGGCCAAGTCGACCGACCAGGTCGTGGCGGACTGTGCCGAGGCCGGCGTCAAGCACGTCTGGATGTACGGTGGAATGGCCCCGGGCGCCAAGACCAAGACGGCGATCGAGTTCTGCGAGGAACACGACATCGACGTCGTCGCGGGCCTCTGCCCCTACATGTTCCTGTCGGGGACGCCCGCGTTCCATGCCCCTCACCGTGTTTGGAAGAAGCTCACCGGCAGCTTCCCGAAATAGGGTTCGGCCGGGCGCCGATCAGGCCGGGGTCGCCGGTCCGGGCCACAACCGGGGCGGGCGCCTGATACGCTCGGGGCATGGGCAACATCCTCGGTGCCGCGATCGGGCGGATCGTTCTGGCCGACAACCTGACGGTGCTGGCGTCGCTTCCGGACGACTCGATCGACCTCGTCTACATCGACCCGCCGTTCAACACCGGCAAGCGGCAGACGCTGCGCAGGCTGCGTACTGTGGCCGATCCGGAGGGAGGGGATCGGACCGGGTTCGGCGGGCGACGCTACCGGACGATCCCGCTCGGTGCGCATAGCTACCTGGACGTCCACGACGATTACCTGGACTTCCTCGAGCCGCGGCTGGTCGAGATCCGTCGGGTCCTGGCGCCCACCGGCAGCCTGTACCTCCATCTCGACTATCGCGAGGTCCACTACGCCAAGGTGCTGTGCGATGCCGTCTTCGGCCGCGATTGCTTCCTCAACGAGGTGATCTGGGCCTACGACTACGGTGCCCGAACCAAAAGCCGCTGGCCGGCCAAGCACGACAACATCCTGGTCTACGTGAAGAACCCCGGTTCGTACTGGTTCGACGCGGAAGCGGTCGAACGGATTCCGTACATGGCCCCGGGGCTCGTGGGCCCGGAAAAGGCGGCCCGAGGCAAGCTTCCGACTGATACCTGGTGGCAGACGATTGTGCCGCCGGGGGGTGCCGAGCGGACAGGCTACCCCACGCAGAAGCCGGTCGCCGTGCTCCGGCGGATCGTCGGCGCCTCGTGTCCGGTTGGGGGACTGGTTGCGGACTTCTTCGCGGGGAGCGGCACGGCCGGCGCAGCCGCGCTCGAGCTGGGTCGGCGTTTCCTGCTCGTGGATTCGAACCCGGAGGCGGTTGCGATCATGGCGCGTCGGCTGGGGGGCGCGGCCGGCGTGGAAGTCCTGCGGGAGGGGTAGCTCGCCGACGTCAGCGGATCGTCGGCGGCGTATCGGCCAGGTCGAGCATGGCGGCGGGGATCGTGTTCACCACCGACGGCAGCGTCATCACCGCGTCGAGCCGCGCGTCGATCTCGACGATGAGCGAGGCCAGGTCGATTCCGGCGTTGATGCTGTGCTCGGGATCAACCCGCAATGACGTCTCGAGGTATTTCCGCGCCCCGTGAAGGTTGCGCGTCATCCCTATCGGGTTGCCTCGGACGGCGTGCACGTAGCCGGCGGCGAGCTTGATCAACCCCTGATAGAGCGACCGCTCGGCAAGGTCGGACGTGCCCATCCAGGCCGGTTCGAGCAGCTCATGCGCCTCGAAGAAGTTGCCCCGTTCGTAGGCCGTCAGACCGGCCTCCAGCGCGGCTCGCCGGCGATCCGGCGTTAGCGGCCGGTAGGCCTTGCGGCGTCCGTCCTGGAGGATGGTTCCGGCGCGGTTCGTCCCTTCCGTCAGACCAGGTCCTCCAGCCGGCGACGCCCACCGAATCCCTCGGAAAGCTCGTGCCACCAGCCCACTTCGTCCTCGCCGAGGCGCCAGCATAGCCAAACCTGCCGTCCCGCTACGAGTGCCGGAAAATCGATCAGGCCCGTTTCAATGTCGCGCAGGACGATGCTCCACGAGTCGATCTCGATGACGGCTGCCTGCATCTGATCTACCAGGCCCTGCATTCGCAGCCGCAGCCGGCTCGTCTCGGCCTCGACGTCCGCGCTCCGGCCGCCTTGAGAGGAGGCAGCGCCCGACGCTGAGCCGCCCGTCACCGGCTGTGGCAGGTTGAGGTCCACGATCGTGTCCCGCACCTGGATCAACTCCAAACGCAGCGAGGCCAGGACCCCAAGGGTTTGACGCAACTCCGGGAGTCGGGCGTTGGCACGATCGATGTCATAGAAATCGGGCATGGGCGGATGTTATCAACCCGGAGGCTCCAAGCATCCCCATCCTTCGGGTGGTTCGGCGCCCGAAACTCGCCCACTATCGAGGGTGTAGGACTGGGCGGGCGTCGCACCCAGATGTAGGATCAACCGATGAAGCTCGCGGCGCGCATGGATCGCATCGGTACCGAGACGGCATTCGAGGCGGCAGCGCGGGCGCGGGCGCTCGAAGCAACAGGTCGCTCGGTCATCCATCTCGAGATCGGCGAGCCGGACTTCGATACGCCGGCGAACATCCGCGAGGCTGCCAAGCGCGCGCTCGACCAGGGCGCCACGCACTACACGCCGACCGTCGGTATTCCCGAGTTGCGCGCCGCTATCGCCGCGGACGCGTCCGCCCGCAAGGGTTTTGCGGTAACGCCAGATCGGGTCGTCGTAACCCCCGGCGGCAAGCCCGTCATGTTCTTCGCGATCCTCGCCCTGATCGGCGAAGGGGACGAGGTCATATACCCGGATCCTGGCTTCCCGATCTACGAGTCGATGGCAAGCTACGTCGGCGGCAAGGCGGTGCCCTGCCCGATCCGCCAGGAGAATGGCTTCCGCCTCGATCCGGCGGAACTTGCCTCGCTCGTGACTTCCCGCACGCGGCTGATCATCATCAACTCGCCGGCCAACCCGACCGGTGGCGTGTCCACTCGCGAAGACATCGAGCAGATCGCGGCGGTGGCTCGCGAACACGAGCTGGTCGTACTCGCGGACGAGATCTACGGCCGGATCCTGTACGAGGGCGAGCACGTCTCGATCGCGTCGCTGCC
>CAZRUC010000088.1:0-8195 GCA_964603175.1 uncultured Anaerolineaceae bacterium | reverse complement strand
GCGCACCTGAATGGGGTTCAGGAGGCCGAGCGTTCGAATCGCTCCGCCCCGACCAACTTTCTTGCATGAGATGACCCGTCCGGTCCTACCGGACGGGTTTCTTTTCGGGTTTTGACCACCGTTTTGACCACCATCTTCTGAGGGGTTTGACAGCCGGAGAGGCGGTGCCGTCATCGGGTGCGAGATGGTCGCCCTCATCCATCACTCAGGCGGCTGACGAAAGCGACCATCGACTACCTTTGGTAATCAACGCCCGCTGGTAGCCGTTGGTAATCGAGTCCTACGGGTCGATGGCGAGCACTCCCACCCTGACGTGGTGGTTGCTAGACGCCCGAATGTTGCCGCGTGCCCCTTGGCGGTACCCAGCAACTCAGGTGGAGCCATTTTCATCCTCACAGCCGGCGCCAGATCCAGCCCAAAATGTAGAGAAGCAGGCCAGAGCGTCTCCCGGCGGTGCTCGCAGATGGGTGCCTCGCGGAGAGCCTAGGAGCCATGAAGGAGACCATATGGGTACCGTGGAATACAAGGTCGAGCTTGTTCACTGGAAGGACGAGCCCGAGACTCGCCTTGCCCAGCTGGTGGAGATCCTCAACGGGTTCGCCAAGGAGGGCTGGCGGTCCGTAAGCGTGGATCTCATGGCGCACGCCGAGTTCGGAACGAAGTCGCTGCCTGTCCTCCTGGAGCGCGAAGTCAAGTAGCAGCGAGAGCAGCGCTCCCCATACTCACGGTTCAAGGCCGAGATCGCCGGTTCCGGTGGTCTCGGCCTTGACATGTCTGGAGCATCTTCGACGTCGACTGGCTTCACCCGGTCTGGCGTCAAGCTGCGTTCCGCGAAGAATGGCCAGAGCATATGGCTGAAGGACTCCACCGTGCGCTTGGAGCCGGAGCGGTTGCCACTAGCCACCAAAGGCCTCGTAATCAGGAAGCAAAGAGCGGTTGCGGATCTCCGCTTCCGAGCGCAGCAACGGGCTGGTGGAAGCGTCAGCGAAGCCGGTACTAGAAGCAAGAAGAAAGGGAGGCCCTCTCCTCTCGACCTTCGAGGCCGTTTCCGGCCGCCGCGTGCCGGCTGCCGCCCGGGGCGCAATCCGCCGCTTGTCTGGGACTCCATGACCCCGAAGTGCTATTGGCATCGGCCCGCGCCCGGACGTTAATTCACCTACGCCCAGATTGGGGCCGCCGCACTCATAGAGGTACGCAGATGATGCTTCGTCGGTCTGAGAAGGGCCAGGGACTCGCGGAGTACGCCCTGATCTTGTCGCTCATCGCAATCGTCGTGATTGCCGTCCTGCTGTTCATGGGCGGGAATATCAAGACAATCCTGAGCACGATCGGCGCGGCCCTCTAGGCCTCTGTCGAGTCCTCATGGAACCGGGTCGCGGAACACGCGGCCCGGTTCGTGATTCTGGGCCCGATGCCCTGAAGTGCTATTGGCATCCGCCTCTTTTCGGGCCCTAATGGAGTCACACCCAGGTTGGGCCCTCAAGAGAGGCACACACCAAATGATGTTTCGTCGGTCTGAAAAGGGCCAGGGTCTCGCGGAATACGCCCTGATCCTGTCGCTCATCGCTATTGTCGTGATCGCAGTCCTGCTGTTCATGAGCGGCAATATCAAGACCCTGCTGAGCACGATCGCCGCCGTCCTCTAGCACCAGTCGAGTCCTTGTCAAACCGGGTCGCGGGAACGAGCGGCCCGGTTCTTGATTCAGGCTCGACACCGCGCGCCACGCTAAACTCGTGCACGAGGAGCCAGCCCGACCGCGCCGCGGCCGACGAGTGCTCCAATTCGCGAAGAGCCCAGCCTTGACCAAGCCCACGGACGTCCTGCCCGACAACCTGGATCCAGCTCAGATCGCCGGCACCGGCGACATGGACCCCGCGAGCTTCCGGGCCGCCGCCCACGTCGCGGTGGACATCATGGCCGACTACCTGGAGGGAGTGGGGGAGCGACCGGTCCTCCCGCAGATCGAGCCCGGGACTCTGGCTCCGCTCTTCGCGGCCGCAGCGCCGGAGGCTCCCGAGCCGATCGCGGACATCCTCGCCGACTACCGCCGCCTGATCGAGCCGAATATCACCCATTGGCAGCACCCGCGCTTCTTCGCCTATTTCAGCAGCGTGGCGTCGGGGCCCGGGATCATCGGCGAGATGCTCGCCGCGGCCCTGAACTCGAACGTGATGCTGTGGCGGACCAGCCCCGTCGGCACGGAGCTCGAGCAGGTAGTGGTCGATTGGTTTCGCCAGGCGCTGGGTCTGCCTCACGGTTTCGACGGCCTGCTGACCGACAGCGCCTCGATGTCGTCGCTCATCGCCATCGCGGCGGCGCGGGAGGCCGCGGGCACGGAAGCCTCGGCTCTGGGGCTGGCGGCACGAGTCGAAGTCCCGAAGCTCCGCGTGTACGCATCCGCGGAGGCACATTCGTCGATCGAGAAGGCTTGCATGACCCTGGGCCTGGGTCGGTCGGCTCTGGTTCGGATCGCGACGGACGACCAGTTCCGCCTGCGGATCGACGCCCTCGAGCAGGCCATCGCCGATGACCGCGCGGCCGGCTACCTGCCCATCGCCCTCGTGGGCACGATCGGAACCACCTCCACGACGTCGATCGATCCTGTGGCCGAAATGGCCCAGATCGCCAAGCGCGAAGGCCTCTGGCTCCACGTCGATGCGGCGTATGCGGGGGCAGTGGCCCTCATTCCGGAACGCCGCGGGCCCTTCACCAGCTGGGAACTAGCCGACTCCATCGTCACGAATCCGCACAAGTGGTTCTTCTCGCCCGTAGACGCCTCGCTGCTGTTGACACGGCGGATGCCGGTTTTGCGCAGCGCCTTCAGCCTGGTTCCCGAGTACCTGCGGACGCTCGATCAGACCGGCCCGATCCGCGACTACAACGAGTACACGCCCCAGCTCGGGCGCCGTTTCCGAGCCCTCAAGCTGTGGATCATGCTCCGCTACTTCGGCCTGGAAGGCATGCGCCATCGCATCCAGGGCCACCTCGCAATGGCGGCGCGCTTCGCCGATTGGGTGGACCGCGATCCGGACTTCGAACGGATGGCGCCTGTTCCGTTTTCGACGGTCTGCTTCCGCTACCGGCCGGCCGATCTCGCGCCGACGCAGGACCAGCCCGATGTGGCCAACCACATCGACGCGTTGAACACGCGCCTGATGGACGCGATCAACCGCACGGGCCAGGCGTTTGTGTCACACACGCGGCTTCACGGACGAATGACCATCCGTGTCGCGATAGGTAATCTGCGAACTCAGGACGCCGACCTCGTGAGCGTCTGGCAACTCATTCGCTCAGAGGCGGCGGCCCTGTCCGAGGCGCCGTCGGCCTGACGCCGCCGGGCCCAAAGCCCCCAGGCGTTACGATGGAGAAGTGAACTTCAGCCCCGCGGAGCGACTCGGAATCATCCTGGTCGCAATCGCCACCCCCTGCGTAATCGTCGGACTCTCGGTGCTCGTCTTCCTCAACCCCGTCTGGGTGGGTTTCGAGCAGAGTCGAAGCAACGTCGATCAGCTCACCGGCTACACGGCCGACCAGGTCCACCAGGTCACCGGCAGCATCCTCTCCGACCTCGTATTCGGTCCGCCTGACTTCGCCGTCACGGTGGACGGCACGCCCGTCCTCGACGCCAAAGAGCGGGGCCACATGGTCGACGTCCGCGCGGTGATGGGGGAGCTCGGCCTT
The DNA here is from genome assembly GCA_964603175.1 of uncultured Anaerolineaceae bacterium. Taxonomy (GTDB): domain Bacteria; phylum Chloroflexota; class Limnocylindria; order Limnocylindrales; family CSP1-4; genus Fen-1039. Next base: position 4,513 of record CAZRUC010000088.1, on the reverse strand, counting down.
GCTGCCGCTCTCGCCGCCCTGGTACTCGTGGCGCTCGGGCTCTACAGCCGCGGACGGCGCTGGTTCTGGTGGGCGGCATCGATCGGGGCCAAAGTGCTGCTGGTCGGTGTGGTCGTCGTCGGCTTGGCCATGACTCTCTTCTTCGACCAGATCTTCGAACTGTTCCACGAGATCTTCTTCGCCCCAGGAACCTACCTGTTCAGCAGCTCGTCAGAGAAGCTCGTGCAACTGTTCCCCGACCAGTTCTGGTCGGAGACGAGCCTCGCGCTGGCCGGGATCGTGCTGGTGCTCGCGATAATCGTCGGGCGTGGCGGCGCGCGCCTCGCGGCCCGCACGGAGCTCGCGCCATGAACGGCGGCATCGCCCTGGGCCGGGTTTTCGGCGCGGAGATTCGGGTGCACTGGTCCTGGATCCCGGTACTCGCGGTGCTGGCCGTCTTCTTCGGCGTCGGCCTTGAAACGGAGGCCGGGCCCCAATGGCCCGCCGGCCTGGCCTGGGCCACGGCAATCGTCACCGCAGGGCTGGTCTTCAGTTCCGTCGTCCTGCACGAGGTTGCCCATGTGGCCGTTGCGCGCCGGAGCGGCATCGGCGGCAACGTCGTGTTGGTGCAGCTGCTGGGTGGAACCTACGTGATGGAGTTGCGGGCAGTAACGCCCGGCCAGCAGTTCCGCGCGGCTGCGGTCGGGCCACTGGTCAGCTTCGGCCTCATGCTCGTCTGCGGCGTCGTCGCGGTCATCGCCACCCTGGGTTATGGCAACGGCGACACCGGTCCGATCGGGCTCCAGGCGGTCGATTTCGGCGCGTTCACAGTGGGTTTGTTCAACGCGTTCCTGGTGGTGGTAAACCTGATCCCCGGTTATCCGATGGACGGCGGCCAGCTGGTGCACGCCATCGCGTGGAGCAGGTCGGGCGACAGGCGCAAGGCCAACGGCACGGTAAGTCGCGTCGGACGGTTCGCCGGTTTCCTGTTGCTCGTCCTCGGCGCCGGATTGGCGGTGGGCGTAGACCTGCTGCCCGGAATCGGTCTGATCGTCGCGGGTTGGGTGCTCCTATCGTCGAGCCGAATCCTGGAGCGCCGCGGATTCCTCCAGAGTCTGACGAGCGGCCTGCGCGTGGTCGACGCAGTCGACTCCGAATCTGGCCGCGTGCCGCCGCAGCTGACGCTCGACGTCTTCGCGCCGGAGTACATGGGGGCGCGGCTCGGGGGCGCGGCTCTCGTCGAGAGCGGGGGCGAGCTGCTTGGCCTCATAGGGCAAGCCCAGATCAGACGCGTCCCGAAGCGCAACTGGCCGACGACACGCACGGAACACGTCATGGTGCCCATCGCGGACGTTCCCCGGGCAAACCCCGATGCCGACCTGTGGCCGGTCCTGGAAGTGCTGGAACGTTCGGGTCAGGACGCGCTCATCGTCGGATCCGACGAGCCCGACGTGCGGCTCATGACTCGTCGCTCAGCAGCTCGGCTCATCCACGAAAAGGCTCAGGAACAACTCCGGCTCAAGAGGCTGGCGGATGGCCTGGCTGGGTTCGGCAGGCGCCGCCCGCCGGCAGCCCCGGGTGGGCCGGTGGCGGCTCAGCCCGAGGGAGGGCATGATTCGGTGGATGCCGACGCGAGCGGCGCGTCCGGAGGGACCAGCGGCCCCGGGACTGAGGAAGAGCGGAGGTGATGGCTCGATGGCTTTTAAGACAGGGCCGGGTGGAGGCCCGGGCGGCGGCGGCAGCAGCAGCGGCGGCCCCGACCAGAGCACCAGGGCCGATCGCCGTCGCGGCCTACAGGCCGATCGGATACGCAGGCCCCGAATGCTCGACCTCACCGAGGAACCGGTGACGCCGCGCCGAGCCACCGCCGAAGCGGAAGTGGCTCTGTCGCAGGAAACCTTGAGCGCGATCATCGACGGCACCAACCCGAAGGGCGATGTCCTGAGCGTGGCCGAACTTGCAGGGGTCATGGGCGGAAAGCGCACCAGCGAACTCATCCCGTTATGTCATCCGATCCCACTCACAGACCTGCTGGTCAAGGCCGCGCCGGACCGTGCCGCCGGGGTCATCAGGATCCAGTCCGAAGCCGCAACAACCGGCCCCGCGGACGTCGAGATGGAGGCGCTCACGGCGGTTGTGATAGCTGCCCTCACCGTTTACGACATGGTCAAGGAGATCGAACCCGACGCGGTCGTGCGTTCAGCCAGGGTGACTTCCAAGTCCGGAGGCGAAGGTGAGTGGCGTCGACCGGTCGAGCCATCGGACCCAACCAGAGCACCGCGCGGTGCTCGGATCGCCGGCCGGATCGGCGGTCCCGCCGTGCGAACGGGCCCTCCGGGGCGGCCGAGCGGGCGCAATTAGGGTCCCGGGAAGCCCCAGCCGCGTGTTTTCGGCGCGTCCTATCCCGAGCCATTCGCTACAGTGGCCAGGGGCAGAGGCCGAAACCCGAGCGTGTGGCTGAAGGAGACGATAGTGCCCGACGCCGGAGTCATGGTCCCTCTCGCGGTTTTCTTCGCCGTGAGTCTGGCTGTGGCTTATCTCGTGTGGCGAGTGGTGCTCGCGGGCGGGCAGCTGCGTCGAGAAGCGCAGCGCCAGCGCACAGCGATCCAGATCTCTCGCCTGGCGGATATGGAAGTCTCCGAGTTGGCGGTGCTGGTGGACGACGTTCGGCGTCGCAAGATCGAGCCCGAGCTTGCTCGGCAGACCCTGCGTGCGGCGGCCGAAACCATGCGAGGCTTCTCGGACGACATCTGCGCGCTCGGTTCCGGCGACTCTCCCCCGGCATTCGCGATCGGCCTCATCGCGGAGATCGATAGGACGAAACGCGCGATCGAACTGATAGAGCATGGCGCCGAGATGCTGGCGGAGTACGCGATCGAGCGGCACGGAGAAGGTGAGACGGCTATCAAGCGCGGTTACCTCAACCTGCTGCACGCTCGAGACGCTATCCGAGCCTGTGGCGACGAGATAGCGGCGCTGTCCGACGAGCGAGCCGACGCCGCGACCTGGCGGCGACCCGGGCGTTAGGCTCCGGCTCAATCCGCGCCGCGGGACCTGCCGGCTTCCGGTGCTATTCTCCCCCTCAGGGCCCTGAACACACATGGCTGGAGGAAACCGAGCCGATGCGCTGTCCCCGCTGCGGTGAGCGCGACACCCGCGTGGTCGATTCGCGCGACCTCGACGAGGCCAGCATCCGCAGACGCCGCGAGTGTGGCAACTGCGGCGCGCGGTTCACAACGTATGAGCGGATCGAGTCGCCCCGGCTCGTCGTGGTCAAGCGAGGCGGTGCCCGCGAGGAATTCGATCGGGACAAGCTCGTGTCGGGGTTCCGCAAGGCTCTGACCCGCCGGCCCGTGCCGGACGACGCCGCCGAGCGCGCCGCGGACCAGATCGAGGCACAGCTACGGGCGAGCGGCTCCACGGAAATCGAGTCGTCGGATATCGGCCGCCTGGCCATGGACAGGCTCCGCGCGCTCGACCAGATCGCGTACATCCGGTTCGCCAGCGTGTACCAGAGCTTCGACGACCTCGAGGCCCTCAAGCGCGAGGTCGACAACCTCTACGCCCAGCGCGAGAGCGGAGCCACGGTCAAATGAGCGTGCTGTCGGATCGGGACATCGCGGCAGCGCTGGCCGCGGGGCGAGTGTGCGTCGAGCCCTACGACGAGGAGGACCTGCAGCCGTCCTCGATCGACCTGCACCTCGACCGGAGCTTTCGTGTCTTCCGAAACAACCGCTACCCGTACATCGACGTCCGCGCTCCGCAGGCCGACCTGACCGAGCTGCTGAACATCGCCGACGACGAGCCTTTCGTGCTGCACCCGAGCGAGTTCGTGCTGGGGCAGACGCTGGAATGGGTCGAGCTTTCCGACGATCTCGTCGCCCGGCTGGAGGGCAAGTCGTCGCTGGGCAGGCTCGGCCTGCTGATCCATTCGACCGCCGGATATGTCGATCCGGGCTGGAAGGGCAAGCTCACGCTCGAGCTCTCGAATGTCGCCAAGCTGCCCATTGCGCTGTACTTCGGTATGAAGATCGGCCAGATCAGCTTCCTGACTATGTCGAGCGCGGTAGATCGGCCGTACGGTTCGAAAGGCCTGGGGTCGAAATACCAGGGTCAGTCCGAGCCCACGGCGTCGGCGTTCTTCGAGGACTTCGATAGCGGACGCCGCGGAACGTCGGCGCCCGAGCCTTCAAGCCGATGACGACGATCAACGAAGCCGTCGACTGGTCCGCCGAACTCGGCGATGGGACGCGCGTCGCGCTGATCCAGGCGGGCACATTCCGCTCCGACGCCGGCGCCTTGTTGGGCCCGGTTCCGCGGATGATGTGGAACGGCCTCGTGGCCGACGAGATCGACGAAAATCACCGGATCCTGCAGGCGCTCAACTGTCTGCTGATCGAGACGCCGTCGGGGCGCGTGCTGGTCGAGACGGGAATCGGGGATCGGATCAGCGAAAAGGGCCGCGCGATGCGCCGCTACGAGGGGCCATGGATCGTGCCCGCTCTCGAGACTGCGGGTTTCGACCCCGAGACGG
>CAZRUC010000087.1:0-8199 GCA_964603175.1 uncultured Anaerolineaceae bacterium | reverse complement strand
TGGCTCCTCCCGCTAGACTCGTCGTCAACAGCAGCGGAGGTCGAGATTGAGCGACGAAGGAGAGCCCGGAGCCTCGGCGCCCTTGGGCAAGACGGTCTACGGCGAACCCGAAGACGCAGGCCACCGAGTCCACATCTCGGATGACGCCGAGGTGGAGGCCTACCTCGACACGGCCCTCGGGACCGACGCGAGCTACTCCCCCGCGGCCGCGACGGCCGAGCTCGAACCCGCGGCGCAGGCCGATTCGATCGTCATCCTCGACTTCGGCAGCCAGTACAGCCAGCTGATCGCCCGCCGAGTGCGTGAGCTCAACGTCTACTCCGAGCTGCTTCCTTTCGACACGCCCTGGTCCCAGATCTCCGCCCGCCGTCCGAAGGCCGTGATCCTCTCCGGCGGCCCGGCCAGCGTCTACGAAGACGGCGCTCCGCATCCCGATCCGGCGATCTGGAGCTCGGGTCTGCCCACGCTGGGCATCTGCTACGGGATGCATCTCATGGCCGAAGCCCTCGGGGGCGAGGTCGTCTCGTTCGAGCGCAAGGAATTCGGGCCGGCCGTAGTTTCGGTGACATCCCAGGACGGCCTTTTCGCCGGCATCGAGCCCGAGCAGGCGGTCTGGATGAGCCACGGCGATTCGATCGAGCGGCTGCCGGACGGCTTCCGATCGACTGCCCGAACCGACTCGACCCCGTACGCCGCGGTGGCGGATCCGAATCGGGCGCTTTACGGCATCCAGTTCCATCCCGAAGTCGTCCACACGAAGCGCGGCCGCGACATATTGCGGAACTTCGTCATCGAGATTGCAGGGGCTCGGCAGAATTGGACCCCCGCGAACTTCATCTCCTCCAACGTCGAGGACATCCGGCGTCGGGTCGAGGAGCACAGCCGCGCCACGGGAACGGACGGCCGCGTCCTGTGCGCGCTCTCCGGGGGAGTGGATTCGGCAGTGGCGGCGACGCTCGTGCACCGTGCAGTCGGCGATCGGCTCACCTGCGTCCATGTCGACCACGGGATGATGCGCAAGAACGAGACCGAACTGCTGCGCACGGCGTTCGAGCAGCTCGGTGTCAAGGTCGTGGTCGTCAACGCTCGCGAACGATTCCTGCGCAAGCTCGAAGGGGTGATCGACCCGGAGCGCAAGCGCCACATCATCGGCAACGAGTTCATTCGAGTCTTCGAGGAGGAAGCGGCCAGACTTGGCCAGATCGACTGGTTGACTCAGGGGACGCTCTACCCGGATGTGATCGAGTCGGCTACCTCGTCCAAGGAGAAGGCCGCTGCGAAGATCAAGACCCACCACAACGTGGGAGGATTGCCCGACGACATCACCTTCCGGCTGATCGAACCGCTGCGTTATCTGTTCAAGGACGAGGTCCGTGCCGTCGGCAAGGAGCTCGGATTGCCCGACTCGATGGTCCAGCGTCAGCCCTTCCCCGGTCCCGGCCTGGCGATTCGGATCATCGGCGAGGTCACGGCCGAGCGACTCGACACCCTGCGCGAGGCGGACTGGATCGTCATCGACGAGATCAAGGCCGCCGGCCTCTACCACAGCGTCTGGCAGTCGTTTGCGATCCTGACGCCGGTTCGATCGGTGGGCGTCATGGGCGACGGCCGAACGTACGCCAACGTCGTAGCCATTCGTGCGGTGACATCCGAGGACGGAATGACCGCAGACTGGGCGAAGATCCCGTACGAAGTGCTCGGCAAGATCAGCTCGCGCATCGTCAACGAGGTCCCGGGCGTGAACCGCGTGGTGTACGACATCAGCTCCAAGCCGCCCGCCACCATCGAGTGGGAGTGAGTAATGCGACGGATGCTCGGGGCGACGGCGATCTTCCTCGGGTGGCTGTGCCTTCCACTGAGCGTCGTTTCTGGGCTCCTGGCTTCCCGGCTCATCGGCCAGGCAGACACTCCCGGCGCTCTTCATCCCGATCCCGCAACCGCCTTCGGGATCTCCGCCGATCTCTTCCTTTGGTTGGTGATTGCCGGTGCGCTCCTCACAAGCGCCCCCGCCGTGGCGGCAATGTTCTCCGCCAAACCCACTCCTCTGCTGTACGTGGCGGGCGTGAATGTTGCAGTCCTGGCCATGTTGTTGTTCCTCGACGGTGTAGGTCGCGCCTATGGAGCCCTACTCTTGCCGGCCGGAGCATTCTTCGCGGCGGGCGGCTGGTTGTTGCAGCCCAGGCCCATTGCGACGGCGTGGGAGAGCTCCGGGGCTTTGGCCTCCGGCGATGAGCCCGGGGGTGGAGTGCCGCCACAGAGCGGTCCCGAGCTACCCGAGGCGTCCATGGCCGAAGCTGTGGCAAGCGACGTCGTACCGACGGAATCCGGGGCGACCTCCCGCTGCCCATGGTGCTCGGCCAGGATTCCTATCGAAGCCACGACCTGCCCTGAGTGCCACGCGACCGTCGACAGGGGGCTTGGCGAGGGCACGCCGATCTCGGGCCTGACCCAGGTCTCCCCGGAGCTGCAGGCATATTCCGCGCAGCTCAAGTCGAAACGGAAGCCCAAGTCGCTGTTCCGGCGCGTGCTCGGGACTGAACCCAGGGAGGCGCCCCTCGCGTTCGAGCCATCCAGCGCGACCGCACTTCTGCCGCCCAGCCCGGAAGTTCGCGCCGAAATGGCGAGGATCGACGCCGAGACTACCGGGCCGACATTGGCCGGCGAGCCCAAGCCGACGCCGTCGGAACCCAGCCCGAAGCCGGAACCTGATCTCCCAGCCGAACCTGCGATCGAGCCCGCAGCGCCGGCTCGACCCCGGCGGACCCGCCGCCCCAAGGCGTAGCGGCCATCGACAGGACGCCCGCTCCCGGACCCTCGTTCCTGCGCGAGATCGCGCTCCGCCCCGGCGAGGAATGGCTTCTCGGCATGACTCAGCCGCAGACGATCGCGGACGGCTGGTGGGTCGCCATGCTCTGGTGCCGGGTCGACGGCGGTCTCGTGGAGTTTCGGGAGCTGGCACCGGCGTCCGGAGTCCCGCCCGGCTCGCCCCTCTTGAGGCTGGGCCCCGGCCTGGCCGGTGCGCTGTCCGGGTTGATCCTCGAGGAAGGCGGCAGGCAGCAACTCCGCGTTCGGCTCGGTCAACCCCCGCTCGACGATACCCAGCCCTGGGTCTCCCCGTTGGTTGTGCTCGCCGGGTTCCGTTTCGAGCCGGCGCGAGTGTTGACGATGCGAGACAACGAGCTCGCCCAGACGGTGCTCGAGGCTTTCCGGGAAGCGGTCAGGCGCCTTTCGTATTGAGGCCCGGCGGTCACGTCGGCCCTCGAGAGCCCCGGCCAAGGGTCGCCGCCGAGCCGTTGACGGGCGGATGTTCCGCGAAAACCTCGCGGGTCGCTAGACTCGCCACATGCGCGACGCTTTCGATGACTTCATGGATGAGTTGCGTCGTCGCCGGGCCGCCCAGGATGGCCCCGACGATGCCGGACAAAATGGCTCTAAGACTCCGGACGAAACGCCGGGCCAGGATGCGAGAGAGGACGACACTGTGGACACGAATCGGAGTGGCTCGGGAGCCGAGGGCGATCCCGAGGACGAGGACGAAGCACCGCGTCCGTTTTCCCGCGGGAGCTTCGGCTCCGGTTTCGGTGGCGGCCGGCGGGCTCGATCGATGGGCCCCCGGGACGAATTCCCGCAAATCACCATTTCGCGGCGATGGGTCGTCCTGTTCATTGCCATCGTGGTCGCCTTTTCGCTGATCACGACGTTCTTTACGGTCGGAATCCAGCTCACGACAGACGCAATCTGGTATCAGAGCATCGGCTACGCCGGAGTCTTCTGGACTCGTATCTGGTCCCAGCTCGGCCTATTCGTCCTCGGGGCGGCCGTGGCTTTCGCGGCTATCTGGATAAACGTCTGGGTGGCCGGTCGACTCATTCCGAAGGGTCAGCTGCGCCGGTTCTCGCTCGACGAGTTCCTGGACCGATTCAACATGGACCGCTACACCAGCGGCGGTTTTGGCGGCGCTTTCGGCAATCAGCCCAAACGCCCCGGTGCGGCGGCATCTTCGGTCGAAGTTCCGGACGTAAGCCGGCCGGTCTTCTGGGTCATGCTCGCGATCGGGATTCTCGTGGCACTGGGACTCGGCGGCCTGCTCTCGAGCGGTTGGGCCACGATCCAGCTGTACGCCCACCAGGTTCCGTTCAACCAGACCGACCCGTCGTTCAACAAAGACATCGGCTTCTACGTCTTCCAGCTGCCGTTCTTCCGACTCCTGCAGTCGTACGTGAACACCGTTCTGCTGGTCTCGATCGTGGTTGTGGGCATTCGGTATCTCGTGGCGGTGGTTTCGGGCGCTCCGATGCCGACCCCGGCTCGAGTCCATCTAGGCATCCTGGCGATGCTGTACCTGTGGTCGATCGCGCTCGGCTACCAGCTGGATCGCTTCGAACTGGTCTATAGCGGCCAGAGCACGCTCTTCACCGGCGTCAGCTATGCCGACGCAAATGCGAAGTTCCTCGCGTTCAACGCCATGACGGTGGTGGCTGCGTTCGCCGGTGCCTTCATCCTCGGTTTCGCATACACCCGCTGGCGCATCCCGCTCATTCTGACCTTCATGTTCTGGATCAGCGCCTACGTAGTGCTCGATGTCGCGTATCCGCAGCTCGTCCAGCGCTTCGTCGTGGTCCCGAACCAGCAGGCGCAGGAGACTCCCTACATCTCCAACAACATCAACATGACCCGGCTCGCCTTCGGCCTGACAGGCTGGAACGGAACGGGATCCCAGGCGGTCACATACACGCCTCAGGCCACGGTCAGCCAGGCTGACGTGCTCGACGAGGCGGCCACGATCCAGAACATGCGTCTCTGGGACGCTGGTCCGCTCGGCACGACCCTCGACGGTCTGAACGTCATTCGCCAGTACTACAGCTTCCCGGACGTTACTACCGACCGATACACCTTCACGGATGCCGCCAGCTGCGCTCCCGCAGCGGCGCCTTGCGTGCGCCAGGTCATGGTCTCCGGCCGCGAACTGGACCCGACGAAAGCGGCTAGTTCAAACAACGGCACCCCGAGCTGGGTCAACCTCCACATCACGTACACCCACGGCGTTGGCTTGGTGATGGTGCCGGTCAACGAAGTCGTCTCACCCGCCGGCCAGCCCAGCCTGTTCATCAAGGATCTCCCGCCTGCCTCGGTCAAGGGCGCGCCGACGATCACGGAACCACGCATCTACTTCGGTACGCAATCGACCGTGTACTCGATCGTGGGTGCGCAAAGCCAGGAGTTCGACTACCCCTCGCAGAACAATTCCAGCGGGGACAAATACAACAACTGGACCGGCAACACCGGGATCAAGCTGGACAGCACGCTTACCAAGCTGCTCTTCGCAGCGCGCTTCGGTGACGTCAACTTGCTGATCAGCGACCAGATCACCAACAACAGCCAGCTGCTGATGAATCGCTCCATCCAGGAGCGGGCACAGGCGATAGCCCCGTTCCTTCGTTTCGACAAGGAACCTTATCTCGTCGTGAACTCATCGGGTCGCCTGGACTACATCCTGGACGGCTATACGACCACCTCGGCGTTTCCCGATGCCAATTCATTCGATCCGGGCGCGAGCTCGACTGCCAACGGGCTCGCCGGCGACCCGTTCAACTACGTCCGGAACAGCGTCAAGGTGGTCATGGACGCCTACGACGGCACCATGAGCTTCTACGTGTCCGATCCAACCGATCCGATAATCCAGGCCTGGGCGGGCGTATTCCCCGGCGTGTTCAAGCCGATGGCCGAGATGCCCTCCGACCTCAAGCCGCACCTGCGCTACCCCGTCGATATGTTCAATGCCCAGACCGCACAGTTCGCGAACTACCACGTGACCGATCCGGGCGTGTTCTATCAGCACAACGACCTGTGGCAAGTGCCCACCAACAGCGCCAGCTCCGGCACCGGTCCGACGCAGCTGCCGCTCGAGTCGTACTACGTGGAGATGCGCGTCCCCGGGGATGCCAACCCCGAGTTCGTGCTCTTGCAGCCGATGGTCCCCAACGGCCGAAACAACATGATCGCCTGGGTTGCGGCTCACATGGACCCCGCCACGTACGGCCAGATCAGCGTCTTCGACTTCCCGCGAGATGCCAACGTATACGGCCCGGTCCAGATGGAGTCGCTGATAGCCCAGACGCCGACGATCAGCCAGCAGATCACGCTCTGGAACACCAACGGCAGCAGGGTCACTCTGGGCAATCTGCTGGTGATACCGCTGAAGAATTCGCTGCTGTACGTCGAGCCCGTGTACCTGGCGGCGTCATCGAACGCCCTGCCCGCATTCCAGAAGGTCGTTGTCACAAACGGCAGCACGATCGTCTGGGGTAACACCCTGCAGGATTCGCTGACGCAGCTGTACGCCGCCCAGGCGGCGGGTCCCGGAAGCTCGCCATCGCCGGGAAGCTCGCCGACCCCGGGCGCATCTCCGAGCGCCACGGCCACACCGGCTACAAGCGGCACCCCGGGCGCCTCGAACAGCCCTCTCAGCACCAACGCCCAGGTGCTGATTGCACAGGCCAGTCAGCACTATGCCGCGGCTCAGGATGCCCTCGGAAAGAAGGACCTGGCCACGTACCAGAAGGAGATGGACATCGTCGGGCAGCTTCTTGCGCAACTCGCCCAAGTCGCAGGCACTCCGGCGCCTTCGGCCTCCTGAGACCGGTGCGGAGCTAGCGGCCACGGAGCATATAGGCATCGGACCATCAGGGACGGCAGGGCCGCTGGACATGGCTGGGACCACGACCCCTCCAGGGTGGCTTGGACGGTTGCGCCTTGCCGCGTCCTTTGGTATGGCCGGTTCTGACGTCCCGACGGTTGCCCTGGCGGGGTTTCTGGTGCGAGGCGGCCTCGTTCTCTTGCTCCTGCCCAGCGTCGTCCTGCCATCCGTCATCGGGATCGCGGGGGCGACCGGTTCGCGCGCCTTCACGCTCTCCGGCGACCCCACGCCGTGGTTCGTCGAAGTCCTGGCGGTATCGGTCGTCGCAGTCCTGGTCTGGCTTCTGGCCTCCGTTCTCGTCGGGTCTGTGGTCGACGTGTGGCTGGTCCGCGCAGCCCTGGAGGTCGGCGTCGACGATCGCGGCCTGGCCCTGCCGACTGGCGGCCCAGGCCTTCTGGCCCGATTGGCGTCGATCCGTCTCGCTTGCCTCGCGCCGCTGGCTCTCGCGCTGATCTGGGCCGGCGGTCGGGTCTACACGGCCACGTACCATGAGTTGATCACGCCATCCGACCTGGCAGTGGCGCTGCCAATCAGGGTGATCGGCGATGCGACCGATGCGGTCGCGGTCGTAATCGCCACGTGGCTGGCATGCGAGACGATTGCGGCAATCGCCGTCAGGCGCTTGATCCTGAGAGGCGGCGCTGTATGGCGAGCCATCGTCGGTGCCATGGCCCAGATCGTGCGGAGGCCGATCTGGACGCTGCTTGCAGTCGCCACTTCCCTCGGCGCCAGCGCGGTTGTGGCGGCCGGCACTTTCCTCGGAATCGCCGCCGCCTTCGACTGGGTCACCGTCGCTGCGCGGGCCGAAAGCCCGATCGCGGTGAGGGTCGGCCTCGGATCGCTCGCCGCCACGAAGGACTTCCGGCCCGTCGTCTTTCTACTGGCCGTCATCGCGCTGGCCCTCGCCTGGCTCGTGGCCTTGGGGCTCTCCGGCGTGGCTTCGGCCTGGCGAAGCGCCGCCATCACGCATGAAGTCGCGGCCGCCCTGGCTCGAGATCGGATGGGGCGCCACACAATACCGCCGGCGTAACCGAGAGGCGCGCAGCCGCGTCAGATCGCGGGGTCGTCGGCGGACGATTGCCGCCCTGCTACACTTCGCGAACCCCTCCGCGGCGAAATCGAACGGGCGCGAAGGCCGAAACTGGAGAACGGACAGCACGAATGGACATCACTGGACCGATCGGCGACGCGTTCAACTCGTTCTTTTCGAGCGAGATCGTTCAGCTGCTCGGGATCGCGATCTTCCTCTACCTCAGTGTCGTCTGGTTGGCGGCGGCGTTCTGGGCATTCCGCGACATGCACGATCGGACGGAGAACCCCGTCCTTCCGTACCTTGCCGCCGGCCTGATCATCCTCTTCTCCCCCTTCCTCTTCGTGTTCGGGGTCCTCGTATATCGGATCGTGAGGCCCGCCGAACGACTAGGCGAGGTCTACGAGAGGAACCTGGCCGAGGAGGCTCTCCTTGCCGAGCCTGTTCGCGAAGCAAGCCGCGGCGAGCAGGA
>CAZRUC010000086.1:5501-8207 GCA_964603175.1 uncultured Anaerolineaceae bacterium | reverse complement strand
CCCCAGGGCGGCGATGCCGTCGATGCTCGTCACGAAGTTGGCGATGACCGTGGGGCGCTCGGGACTAAGCTCGACGGAGAATTCGCCGTCGAACCTCGCGGCGAGGTCCGGTGGAAGGACGCCACCGCGCGACTCCAGGGCACCGGCCGAACCATGCCCGGCGGCAACCCACAACGGCTCCAGAGGCATTCCTTCGCTTCTGCCGGCCATGCTCTCCCTCTGCGCGTTACTCGCGGATGCCCCGCTGCAATCCCGCCAGATCGTAGAACTCCGCGCGGAGCGATGGGTTGCTCTCGTACCCGCCCCGGAATGCGATGGTTCGGGTGATCGGTTGGACCTCGCGCACGCCCCGGATCTGCGTACAGAGATGGTGCGCTTCCATATAGACGGCAACGCCGTGGGGCTGGGTCAGCTCCGCGAGGGCCTCGGCGATCTGGTGAGTCATCCGTTCCTGCACCCCGAACCGGCGCGTCGCGATCCGAACGAGGCGAGTCAGCTTGCTGATGCCGATGATGTTCTCGTGGGCTATGTACCCGACGAATGCGCGCCCGAGGAAGGGCAGAGCGTGGTGCTCGCAGAGCGCGCTGAAGGGGATCGGGCCCTCGACGACCTGCGAAAGCTCGCAGCTTGCGCCGCCGTGACACTCGGTTGGGAATACCGTGACGAGCTTCGGGTCGCCGTCGTAGCCTTCCGTCGCGTCGTATAAAGCCCGCATCAGCCGCCGCGGCGTGTCGTGCGTCCCCGGCGTCTCGAGATCCAAGCCGAGCGCCGTCAGGATCTCAGCCAGATTGGCTTCGTGGCGGGCCCAGTCCTCGGGCGAGATGGCCGCTCTGCGCTCGCGGGCGGCCTCGTCGTCGAGTCCGCCGAGCAGCCCGGCCGCGGCGCGCAGAGCCACTCCATCGAGATCGTCGTCGACCACGCCGCCGAGCGATGCCGCGTGCTGGTGTGGGTAATGGGCGATGTGCGTTCCGTGGTCGAGCTGGAGCTGGGCAGCTCTCGGCTCGTTCTGTCCTACGGAGTCTTGTCCGGCCATATCGACCTCCCTTTCTCCAAGGCCACTATGACGCCGCCGACTCCGCTCCACGGCGCGGGGGTTCTCCGTCGCGACGGCAGGAACGGCGCCCTCGTGCCGGCCCGCTCCGTGTCACATCAGTCGCAGCTCCGGAGCCTCGTCCTCGGCGATGCTTCGAGCGCATGTCGGGCAGTACCAGCGCGCCTCCAGGGGAGTCCCGCAGGCCTGGTGGCGAAGCGCATCCGAGGATCCAGGGCGAGACCCCCAGTCGGCGAGCAGGCGGAGGGCACCGGCGAGCTCGCGCCCTTCGGCGGTCAGCTCGTAGCTCAACCGAAGCGGCCGCCTGGAATACGGGCTTGCGACTACGACCCGTTCGCGCTCGAGGCGCTTGAGCCGATCGGACAGGATGTTCGGGGCAATCCCCGGTAGAGCCGTCTGCAGGTCGTTGAACCTCCGCGGCCCCTCGAGGAGCGCCTCCACGACAAGCAGGCTCCATCGATCGCCGACTCGATCGAGGGCCGCCTGAAGTGGGGAGGGCCGTGGCTCTTCTGACATGGCCCAATCGTAGCGCCTTGCCTATTGCACGTTGCCGTCAGGCGTTGTAACTTGCAACTCGCTAGTTACTACACCATGCACACACGGCCGCCGCGCATTGCGTCGGGCGGGCCAAGGAGCGATCGATGAGCGCGTTGGACGAATTGCAGCAGGCAGTAGCGCGAATTGGCGAGGCGGCAGCACCCGGAGTCGTCGGGATCGGCCGGCGCTGGCGTCGCGGATCGGGCGTGATCGTCGGTCAGAACCGCGTTCTCACGAACGCACATAACGTTCACGGCGACGAAGCGACGTGCGTCTTCGCCGACGGCCGGCAGGCTCGCGGGCGACTGCTCGGCGAGGACATGGACGGCGATCTGGCAATCCTCGAGGTCGACACCGCGGGCGCGGTTGCGCTGGCCTGGGCGCCTTCGGCCGATCCTGCGATTGGGACTGTCGTCTTCGCGGTCGCGAGCGCATCGAGCGGTGGCGTGCGGACGACCTTCGGGCTCGTCTCGGGCAGGGAGCGCTCGTTCCGGGGTCCGGGTGGCCGGCTCATCGGCGGTAGCATCGAGCACACCGCACCGTTGGCGTCGGGTTCATCGGGCAGCCCGGTACTCGATGCGGAGGGGCGGTTGCTCGGCCTGAACACGCAGCGGCTGGGCGAGGGTTTCTATCTCGCTCTCCCGGCCGACGAAAGCCTGCGGGCTCGAATCGACGCCCTCGGGCGAGGTGAATCGACCGTTCGACCTCGGCTCGGGATAGCGGTTGCCCCAAGCCACGTGGCGCGCCACTTGCGCCGGGCCGTGGGTCTTCCGGACCGCGACGGCGTGCTGGTTCGCGGCGTCGAGGAAGGCAGCCCGGCCGAGGAATCCGGCATTCGCGAAGGCGACCTGATCGTTTCCGCGGGCGGAACCCAGATCTCCGATCCGGACGAGCTGCATGAGGCGCTCGAAAAGGCCGGTGCCGGCGAGTTCGCCGTCGGCCTAGTGCGTGGAGTCGAAGAGCTGACGGTCAGCGTGACCCTCGGCGGATCGGCCGCGAAACCCAACTGAGCGGAGCGCGCTGCGCCATGATTGGGTCATGGCTACTCGTGGACGCGGTGCGGTCGGAAGCCTGATAGGCCTTGACGTGGGGTCGGCTCACGTCAAGGCTGCGCTCGT
>CAZRUC010000086.1:0-5401 GCA_964603175.1 uncultured Anaerolineaceae bacterium | reverse complement strand
TGTTCGCCCGAACCGGACTCCGGCCCGAGGCAAAGTACACGCTCCCAAAGTTGCTCTGGCTCAGAGCCGAGCGGCCTTCCGAGTTTACGCGGCTGAGTCGCTGGGCCGGCGTGGCCGAGCTGGTGGGATATCGGTTGACCGGCGAGCTTGCGACGAACGCCTCGTTGGCCTGCCGGACCGGCTTCTTCGACGTGGCCGATCGGTGCTGGGACGACGAACTGCTCTCGCTCGTCGGGCTCGAGGCGGCCCAGATGCCCCGCGTGCTGCCGATGGGGCGCGCCCTCGGCGGTCTGGGCGCGGCGGCTGCAGCGCGGCTCGGACTGACGGCGGGCACGCCGGTGGCCGTGGCAGGCCATGATCATCTGGTCGGTGCGATCGGCGCCGGCGTCGTGGAGCCGGGCCAAGCTCTCGATTCTATGGGGAGTGCCGAGGTCGCCCTGCTCGTGACGAGACAGCCGGTCCTCACCGAGGAGCTTCGCTTGGGCGGCTTCTCGAGCGGCTGTCACGCGGTCGACGACATGGACTACGTTCTGGGCGGCTTACAGGCTTCGGGTTCGCTGGTGGAGTGGTTCGTGGATCGGTTCCTGACGCCCGTCCCCGGGCGCGGAGTCGCCGCCACCGGCTCCGGCCGCTACGCTTGGTTCCTCGAGCTCCTGGATCGAGCCGCGCCCGGCCCCGCCGAGCTATTGGTCTTGCCGTACCTGCGCGGCCGAACTGCGCCTCAACGCGACCTCGCGGCCGGCCTCGAGATCATCGGTCTGCGCGAAAACCACGGCTTGCCGGAACTGGCGACGGCGCTCGTCGACGGCGCCGCGTTCCATGTTCGATGGATGTTCGACGAGCTGGCCCGCATCACCGGGACGGCGCCTGAGCGGGTGCGGCTGATCGGCGGCGGGACTCGCAACCCTCGCTGGCTGGCGGCCAAGGCTGCGCTCGGGCCCGGGGCGGTGGATCTGGTGAGTACCGAGGAGGCGGCGGCTCTGGGGGCGGCGCTCGTGGCCGGGGTCGCTGCCGGCATCTACGGTTCCATGGCTGAGGCACTCAACGACGCGGCCCCCAGCCGCCGCGTCCGAGTCGGCCCAGGGCTTCGTGCCGGCTACGACGCCGCGTTCCGCACCCGCTGGCTGCCCGCCGTTCTTGCCACCGTCTATTGAGCGATGCGCCGGGCGGGCGGGCTCGCCGGGTGATACCGGCGCCGCGCGGCCTCAGTGCGCGTAGCTCGCTGCCTCGGACCGGACCAGGTCGACCAGATTGCCCAGGGCAATGTTGACGTCGACCGTGTGGAGCCCCCAGCGCGGCCCCGACCCGGCTGCCACGGTAGGTCGATGGTCGGCCGACCCGGTGGTGCGATCGATCTGAAGCCAGCTCGCTCCATCCTGGGTGGCGCAATGCGCCGAGTATTCGCCGGGAACCGCCACGAACGGCGTCGAAGCGGGCGCCGACGGAGCCGCGGGGCCCAGGAGCGTCGATAAGCCTTGTGTCGGGAAATACGGTGCGAGGGCCGCGGTCCCGCCGCTGGGAGCTGCCGGGTTCACGCACAGGATTTGGCTCGGCCCCGAGGCTGCCGACCCGATGGCCCCGAATGGGTTGAGCCCGGTCCCGACACGGCCGAAATACGCATCGGCGGGTGGCGTTCGATCGAAGCTGGAATAGGCCACGACACAGCCGATCTGACTGCCGGAGCCGCACGCGGGGATGTTCTGGAAATCGCCGCCGACCGTCGCCCCGACCGGTACGGTCACGTTTCCGCCGAGTAGCAGAGCTGAGACCAGCAGCCCACGCGTCGCGGCGTCGGGGTCGACTTCGTACTTGAGCAGTGCTATCAGCATCGAAGCGCCCTGCGAGTGGCCGATAAACACGATGCCGCGGCCGTCGTTGAAGTGAGCCATGTAGTCGCGGAAGGCCGAGTTGACGCCGAGATATGCGGTCAAGGCGCTCGCGGCGGTGATTCCGCTGGGCTTGGTGATATCGCTCAGGGTCAGCTGCGGGTACATCGGCGCGAACACCCGACACACTTGCGAAAAGCGGGCTGCCTGGGCAGTGGCAACGGCCCGCTCCTCGGGATCGATCGTCAGGTCGGCATTGGGACCGGCCTGGCGACTCACCGTCGGATAGACGTAGAAGCAGTCGATCGGCGGATCTTTGGCAGCCTGGGCCGTTTCGACGCGGGTCGTTCCGTCGGCCTCGATGGCGGTCGCGTCGAGGTTGCCGGCGCACGGGTTGTTCGCTATCCCTGGCCGGCAGAGCCAAACCGTGTCTGAAGGCGTGCTGGCTACCGCGGTCGCAGTCGGGCGCGGCAGGCTGGACGTGGCGCTCTCTCGCGCCGTCAGTGTTGGCGTGCCGCATGCCGTCGCGACAAGGGCCAGCGCCAACGCGGGTGCGAAGAATCGAGCAATCGCCCTGTACATCGTTCCCATGGTCGCGCCAATTGACGTTTAGCGTCGGGCATGTGCTCGGCCGAGTGCCGGCCCACGGCGCCCGCGCGGCCGCCGCTGCCGCCGCCGTCTCCCACCCGGCGACCCACCCGTCGGCCCGTCCGGACGGGCAGCGGACTCAGGAAGGGCCTCGACGTAAACTCACTCCATGCACTGGTTCGTCGATTCCCACAAGCTCCGTATGCCCTCCCCCAACGAGATACTGCCCGGCCGCACAGAGGCTTTGCCCGTCCCCGAGCACCATGCCGTCAACGGCGCGGCCCTGCGTCCGCCATATCCCGCCGGAACCGAAATCGCCGAGTTCGCCATGGGCTGCTTCTGGGGCGCCGAGAAGCTCTTTTGGCAGACGCCCGGAGTGGTCTCCACCTCCGTCGGTTACGCCGGCGGCTCGACCCCCAACCCGACCTATGCCGAGGTCTGCACCGGCAAGACCGGCCATGCCGAGGCCGTCCGTGTCGTCTTCGACCCGAAGCTGATCTCGTACGCCGAGCTGCTCAAGGTCTTCTGGGAGGAGCACGATCCGACGCAGGGTATGCGCCAGGGCGGCGACCAGGGGACGCAGTATCGGTCGGCGATTCTCACGCACGGCGATGCTCAACAGCGGGAAGCCGAGGCGTCCCGGGACATGTTCCAGGGGCGCCTGACCGCGGCGGGCCTGGGTCAGATCACGACCGAGATCCTACCCGCCCCGGATTTCTACTTCGCCGAGGAATACCACCAGCAGTACTTGCACAAGAACCCGAACGGCTACTGTCCCGCTCACGCCACCGGCGTGTCGTGCCCGGTCGGGGCATTCAAGAGCGAGGCGACCCCGACCGTCGGTTAGGCCCTGGGCGGGTCCGGGCGTGGCCGCCGAACCAGCACCCAGCCGCTGCCGCCTCGGCCGTCGATTCCGACCCGCCCCAAGATCCTCAACTCGCGAGCTTGATCTCGGCAAGCTTCAGCGCGACGGCCACGTCGGCGCCGTTCCGGACTGCCAGGCGGACCGGCCAGCCTTCCATCACCTTCGTCGCAGAGGCTAGTTCCTCGCGGATCGGGGCCGGCAAGTCGGCGGCCAGCGCCAGTTCGCGTGCGGCATCGGGGAGCGCCAGGCCGACGCGGAAGTGGCCGGCGTCGGGTGTCATGTACAGGATCCCCTTACTGCCGCGCTCGAGCCGGCACGACCAACCGTATTTCCGGCCGCCGTAGACCCATCGCTCCGACACCGCTGGGCAGGCGGCTCGAATGGCCTCCTGAAGCTCCGACCAGAGAACTTCGGCGGGTCCGAGCAGATCGAGGAAGTCGGCGGAGCTTGGAGGCGGCGGCCTATTGGTCGTGTCACCGGCCATTTTGGTCCACCTCCACTCAGCAGATCTGGCTGCCTTGCCCGCGCGCTTTGCCGCGCAGCTTGCCCGCCGTCGAGTCTACAGAACGGCGCTGCACGGCGAAGAGCCCGCCAGCGTTCCGGCGGGCCCTTCGCGAGAGTTGGAGCATGGGGAGCTAGCTCATGCGGCCACGTTGGCTGCCGTGCCGGGGAAGCGCTCATCAGCCGAGTCGACGGCTGGGCGACGCATCCCTGCCACAGCCCGCGGCAAGGCGTAAGCCAGAACGGCGCCCGCAGCCACGACCGCGGCGCCCAGCCACAGCGCAGGAACGAGCCCAGTCACGTACGTGTGAGGCGTTGCGTACGATCCGTTGGCCGAGAAGATCGCCGCGAGGACCGCGACACCGAAGACGCCGCCCAGCTCCCGGATGGAGTTGTTCACGCCGGACGCTTTGCCTTCGTCCTCGCGGGGCACCGCCGACAAGACCACGTTGGCGATGGGGGCGAAGAAGAGGCCCATTCCGGCGCCGCTCACGATGAAGGCGGGCACCAGGGTTGGGTAGGCGACGGTCGGAGACGAAATGGCCGCCATCCAGGCGAGCCCGATCGCCATGAGCGTCATGCCGGCGATCAGGATCGGCCGGGCGCCGATTCGACCCGACGCCATGCCCGCGATGGGGGCAACGATGACCGGCATCGCCGTCCAGGGCAGGATGCGCAGGCCGGCGTCGAACGGGTTGAGGCCTTGCACGATCTGGAAGAACTGCGAGAGCAGGAAGATCGAGCCGAACATACCGAACGACATCAGAAACGCGATTCCGTTCGCGGTCATCGACGCCCGTCGGCGGAAGAGGCCCAGTGGAAGGATCGGCTCGGAGGCGCGCGCCTCCCAGGCGACGAATACTGCCATGAGCGCGAACCCGACGCCTATCGCGGCCAGAACCTGGCCGTCGGTCCAGCCACGGCCGTTACCGTGTGTGACTCCCCAGACGATGCCCAGCAGCCCGAGGCTCGCCAGCGCCACGCCCGGGACATCCAGGGAGCGGCCCGGTCCACGGCTTTCGCCCAGGCGGAACCTTGCCAATGCAATGGTCACTATCCCGATCGGGACGTTGAGCCAGAAGATCCAGTGCCACGACAGGCCTTGCGCAATGGCACCGCCGACGACCGGCCCGATGGCGATCGCGAGTCCGGAGATGCCGCCCCACGCTCCAAGTGCGAGTGGGCGGCGCGCCGGCGACACGGCCGCGGACAGGATCGTGAGGGTCAGGGGCATGCTGATTGCGCCGCCGACGCCCTGCAGGGCTCGCGCCAGGATCAGCGTTCCGCTCGACGGCGCGAGCGCCGCACACGCGGACCCGAGCGTGAATATCGTGAGCCCGATCGAGAACATCCGGGCCCGGCCGAATCGGTCGCCCAGCGCGGCGCCGAGCAGCAGCAGCGCGGCGAAACTCAGGGTGTAAGCGTTGACGGTCCATTCCAGGTCACTCAGGGACGCACCGAGGTCGCGTCTGATGACGGGCAAAGCCATGGTCACCACCAGGTTGTCCAGGCTCACCATGAAGAGCGCCAGGGCGGTGATGACGAAAGTCCAGGTAGGTGAGGCTCGTCGGGCCACGGGAAGATCCTCCATTAGTAGTGACTACTCGCTAAGTTAGCTGCC
>CAZRUC010000085.1:2964-8234 GCA_964603175.1 uncultured Anaerolineaceae bacterium | reverse complement strand
CACCGGACCAGGATGGCGGTAGTACCCGACGGCCGCGAAGCCGTGACCGGCTACCGCGTCCGCGAGCGCCTGCCCGGCTGGACACTTCTCGAACTCGACCTCGTGACCGGCCGGACGCACCAGATCCGCGTCCACCTCGCGGCGATCGACCACCCGCTGGCAGGCGATCCGCTGTACGGCACGGGCACGTCGCGACGGGGCCCCGAGGGGTCGACACGCCTCTTCCTCCATAGCTGGAGAATCGAGTTGCAGTCGCCGGCGGACGGCCACCTCATCAGGGCGGAAGCGCCACTCCCACCGGAGCTCGAAGACGTGCTAGAGGGTCTGCGTGCGAGCCAGAGCGGGCTGATCCAATCGGGGAGCGCAACGATGGACGCACAGGAGTCGGCCGAAAGATGAGCTCGTCGGCGGACGTCAACAGGGCTACTCAGGTCGAAGGCTCGACCGCCCAGCTCGAAGGCGCGTCTGCCGAACAAGACTCGCCGACCCCTATGCTCGTGATCATTTCGGGTCCGTCCGGGGTGGGCAAGGATACGATCATCGCCGCGATGCAGGAGCGGGGCCACCACCCGCCCTATCACTACGTCGTCACCTGCACGACCAGGTCCCGACGACCGAACGAGATCGACCGCGTGAGCTACAACTTCGTGACCGAGGAGCAATTCCTGGCCCTGCGCGACGCCGGCGAGTTGCTCGAGGCCAACGAAGTCCACGGCCACTGGTACGGCACGCCTCGGGCCGGGGTTCGCGAAGCTCTGGCCAACGGGCAGCACGCCATCCTCAAGATCGACGTCAAGGGCGCCCAGGTGGTCAAAGCGTGCGTACCCGAGGCCCTCCTGATCTTCGTCGTCCCGCCGTCGATAGAGACGCTCAACCTGCATCTGCAGGCCCGGCGGACCGAGACGGCGGAGGAGCTGGCCGTTCGGCAGAAGAACGCCGCGATAGAGCTGGCAAGGCAGTACGACTACGACCACGTCGTCGAGAACGAGGAGGGCCACGTGGACAGGACCGCCCAACGGATCGAAGAGATCATTTCGCACGAGGAGCGGCGGGGCTCCCGAGGGGCAATCGTTGTGTAGGGGAACCGCGCGGCCTGGCTGACGGGATGGACGGCGAGCTGGTCCTGGGGCTTGATTACGGGGCCGAGGATGTCGCGGCAGGCGCGGCCGGCCCAGCCGATCCGGGCATAGGTGACTCGCAGATCTCCGTCGAGGTGGCAGTCGACGCGCCCGGTGCGACACGGACCTACAGCTACGCCGTGCCCGATCGGCTGGCCGGAGTGGAGGCCGGCGAAGCCGTTCTGGTCGAGTTCGGCCGCGGGCGCCAGGCGCTCGGCGTGGTGCTGGGTCGTGGCGAAGGCGATCGGGCCGCCGCGCTGAAGCCGATCCTGGCGCGCGTCCGTGCCGACGGCCCGCTCCTTCCCGCGCTCACGCTCGACTTTGCACGATGGATCTCGGCCGAATACCTGGCACCCCCGGCTGCGACCTTGCGTTCGATGCTGCCGCCGGGCATGCTCGAAAGGCTGGAGCTGATGGCCGAATGGCTGCCGACTGCAGCGATCGACTCGGCTGCGGCGGCGGCCCCGGCTGCGGCCGACGAAGCCGCGGAACGCGAGCTGGCCCTCCGGCTGGCCGACGGCCCACGAGCGGTCCGCGATCTGGACACCGGCGAGGGTCGAGCGGCCACGCTGCGCCGGCTGCGGGGCATGGCGGCTCGCGGTGTGGTCCGCCTGGAGTGGACGCTGACGGCAGCCACGGCCGGCCCTCGGTTCGAGCGTTGGATCACCCTCACCGACGAGGGGAGGGGAGTGGCGGCAGCCCTCTCGACGGGCGGGAGGCTGGGGCCGCGGCAGAAGGCGATGCTCGAGGAACTGGCGGTCACGGGCGCTGCAGGCATCCCGGGTGCGGCTGCGAGCGAGCGCCACGGCACCGGGACGGCGACGGGGCTGATCCGGCGCGGTTTCGTGGCGTCTGACATTCGCGAGCGACCGCGCCGGCCTTTGGAGAGGCGGCAGGCCGGGAGGCGCGGGACGAGGCCCGAGGGTTCGGCCCTCACGATTCCGCAGCAGCTCGCCCTCGACGCGATTCTTACGGCGATGCGTGGCCGTGACGCCACCCCTCTACTGCTGGAAGGGATCACGGGCGCCGGCAAGACCGCCGTCTACGCGGAGGCGATCGCAGAAGCACTTGCGGCAGGTCGCCGCGCCCTCGTTCTCGTTCCGGAGATCGCGCTGGCGATGCCGCTTGTCGACCGTCTCCGCGCCGAGCTGGAGGCTGAGATCGCGATCCTCCATTCAGGGCTCGGCGAAGGCGAGCGCGCTGACGAGTGGCGCCGGATCCGGGCCGGCGGAGTGGACGTAGTCGTCGGGACGCGTATGGCCCTTACCGCGCCACTCCCTGAGATCGGATTGGTCGTGGTGGACGAGGAGCACGACGGCGCGTACAAGAGCGATCGAACCCCGCGACTGCAGGCGCGCGACGCGGCCCTGACCCTGGCCCGTCTCGCGGGCGCAGCCGTCGTCCTGGGAAGCGCAACCCCGTCGGTTGAGAGCGTCGGTCGTGTCCGGCTGGGGCGCTACCGACATGCCGTCCTGCCGGAGCGACCCACCGGCGCGCCGCCACATGTGGAGGTGGTCGACCTGCGCTCGGAGCTGGCAGCGGGCAATCGCGGCCTTCTCTCAGGGGCGTTGAGCGCCGCTCTGGCCTCGTTGCCACCGGGCGAAAGAGCGATCCTCGTCATCAACCGCCGAGGCACGGCCTCCGTCGTCGTGTGCCGCGATTGCGGCCACGTTCAGCGCTGCCCCGAATGCGAGCGGAGCCTGGTCTTCCATCAGGCCGGCGTCACGCTGCGCTGCCACCATTGCGGGACCGCATCGCCGCTGGCCACGCGTTGCCCGGAATGCCGCTCTCCGCGTATTCGATATCTGGGCGGCGGCACTCAACGAGTCGAGCAGGAAGTACGAGCCGCATTTCCGGAACTGCGGGTCGGGCGGCTGGACCGCGACATCGCAGAGCACAAAGGGGCCGCCGAGCGAGTTCTCGACGCGTTCGCCGAGGGCCGCCTCGACGTCCTCGTGGGCACGAGCCTCGTGGCAAAGGGGCTCGATATTCCGGAGGTGACGCTCGTCGGAGTCGTATCGGCCGACGTCGCTCTCAATCTTCCAGACGAGCGAGCGGCCGAGCGGACGTACCAGCTACTCACCCAGGCGGTGGGACGGGCGGGGCGCGGCGAGAGGCCGGGTCTCGCCATCATCCAGACCTATCAGCCCGATCACCCGGCTATCCAGGCCGTTGCAACCGGAAACGCGGCGGCTTTCTACGACGCCGAGCTGGAGGTTCGCCGACGCTTCGGTTCGCCGCCCTTCGGTCGGCTCGTCAAGCTCAGCGTCGGTCTGCCGGACTCGGTCGCGGCCGAACAGGAGAGCTCGGCCATGGCAGACGGACTCCGGGCCGCGGCAGCTTCCCGGCATCTTCCGGTGGCCGTGCTGGGGCCCGCCCCGGCGTACGTCGCCCGCCGGGCCGGACGCTGGCGCTGGAATCTGGTCCTGCGCGGCGAAAACCCGCTGGATCTGCTCGTCCCTCCGCCCGGGGCCCCGTGGTCGATCGACGTCGATCCGGATTCGCTGCTCTGAGCTTCCAGGCGCGCCCTGCCTCGCGATTCTGGCAAGCGGGGCGGTTGGCGGCGGGACTATCCTGTCCCGGCTCGCGCGTGGCGGCCGGTCCGGCCGCGGCTGGAGAAGCGCGCGAGGAAGGACTTATGACGATCGCCTCGGTGCGCATCATCCTCGCCGCCCGAATCCGGAGCCGGGCTGTCGGCTCGCGCGTCGCCCGCCGACGCGTGAAGCCTGCGCCATGCCCGGGCAAGCGCTGGTAGGTTCCGCGGTCCCTCTGGCATTTTCGGCACGGCGGCCCAGTTCGGCCCTACGAGCGCGGCGTCGTCGGCTGGCCCGGTAGATCCACCCGGCACGCCAATGGGCCGGCCTCTGCCGGCTCGGACCGGCGGCCTCGGTATACTCTCGGCCATGAGCGTTCGACCCATCGTTCTCCTCGGAGATCCCCGGCTTCGACTGAAAGGCGAGCCCGTCGACAGCTTCGGCAAGTACCTGCACGAACTGCTCGACGATCTGACCGACACGGTGCGCCACGCCCCCGGCGCGGGGCTGGCGGCGCCGCAGATCGGCGTCGCCCTGCGCGCGTGCGTCGTCGAAGTCGATCACCAGCTCCACGAGCTCGTCAACCCGCGCATCGTCAAGGGCGACGGTGACGACCGCGACCTCGAGGGTTGCCTCTCCATCCCCGGGTACGTCGCCTACGTGACCCGGCGCGAGAAGGTCTGGGTCGTGGCCCAAAACCGCCAGGGCCGCAAGATCAAGCTCGCCGGCAGCGGCCTGATGTCGCGGGCTATGCAGCACGAGATCGACCATCTCGACGGCAAGCTCTATATCGATTACCTGGATTCCCTCGACGACCTGATCTCGACCGACGACGACGAGGATGAGGAAGAAGAAGGGCAAATGGCGGCAGCGGGCGCAGCCCTAGGGTGACTCAGGCGGCGGGCGACGCTACCACAGTCGTTCGGGCCGTCTTCTTCGGCAGCGGTTGCTTCGCAATCCCGATCCTCGAGGCGCTCGTCGATCTGCCCGGGATAAGGGTCGAGCGGGTCGTTTCGGCGCCGGATCGCCCGGTTGGCCGTAAGGCCATCGTGACGCCGACTCCTGTGACCGCACGTGCTCGGGAGCTCGGCCTGGACCTCATGCAGCCCAGCCGGGTTCGAGCGCCGGAGTCCGTCGAGGCGCTGCGGACGATCGGCCCCGACCTAGCAATCCTTGCTGACTACGGGCAGCTGATCCCGTCGGCGCTGCTCGATCTGCCGCCGCGTGGCTTCCTGAACCTCCACCCTTCCGCGCTGCCGCGCCATCGGGGAGCGGCGCCGATCCCGGCCACGATCCTCGCCGGCGACGCGGCCTCCGCCGTCACGCTTATCGTCGTGACCGAAGAGATGGACGCGGGCCCGATCGTGGCGGTGGAGCCGCTCGAGGTGCGGGCCGACGACACGGCGGTGACGCTTGAAGAGCGCGCCTCCCTCGTGGCGGCCCGGCTCCTCACGCGCGCCCTACCGGAATGGCTCGCAGGTCGGCTGCAGCCCCGAGCGCAGCCCGGAGAGGGCGTCACCTCGACCCGGCCGCTGCGCAGAGCGGACGGGCTCCTTGACCCCACACGATCCGCTGTCGAGCTCGAACGCCAGGTTCGCGCCTACCAACCCTGGCCGGG
>CAZRUC010000085.1:0-2864 GCA_964603175.1 uncultured Anaerolineaceae bacterium | reverse complement strand
CACGATCCGCTGTCGAGCTCGAACGCCAGGTTCGCGCCTACCAACCCTGGCCGGGAAGCCACCTCGAAACCGGAGTGGGCCGGTTGATCGTGTGGGTGGCGCGTGTCGCCGAAACCGAGCCGGGCGACGTACCGGGAGGGCTGTTCGCGACTCGTGAAGGCGGGCTCGCGCTGGCAACCGCGAACGGTCGCCTGGTCCTCGAAGTCGTGCAACGTGCTGGTGGACGGCGCATGACCGCGGCCGAGTTCCGGCGCGGCAATCCGGCGGTTGGCGACGCCCTGGGAGCCGCCGGCCGCTAGCGTCCCGGTCTGGCACCGCCGGGCATGAGATAATCCCGGGCCTGTGACTGAGCAATCAGCGCCCGGCGAACCGTCCGTCGGCGCCACTTCTCCCACGCTCGCGCCAATGTCGGCGCTCGCGCCGACCATTTTGGTTGGCACGGCACGGCCGTCCATCGACCCGCGTCCCGGGTTGAGCGGCCTGCCCGAGGGCGTCCTCGAATCGTGGGTGGCGGCGAACGGCCAGCCCGCGTACCGAGCGAAGCAGATCCGCGACGCGATCTGGCGCCAGCATGTGGCGAGCCCAGAAGAACTCCGCAGCCTGCCTTCGACTCTGCGCGAAAGTCTGGGCCAGGCATTCCGGATCGATACGATCGTGTCCGACGAAGTGACCGTCGCGGATGGAGGGCTCACAGAAAAGGCGCTCCATCGCCTGTCGGACGGCGCCCTCATCGAGTCCGTGTTGATGCACTACCCGGCGCGGGGTTTCAGGGCGAGCGGCCGGCCCGAGCACCGTGAACGGCACACGCTATGCATTTCTAGCCAGGCGGGCTGCGCCGTCGGCTGCCCCTTCTGCGCCACAGGGGAGCTCGGGTTCGGGCGAGACCTCGAGACTGCCGAGATCCTCGATCAGGTGCGACACGCAGCGCGGCGGATGGCTCCGGACCAGCGGCAGCTGACCAACGTCGTCTTCATGGGCATGGGCGAGCCGCTACTGAACCTCGACCGGGTCCTGGAGGCTGTGGCCAGACTCGCCGACGCTCGCCGATTGGGTCTGGGAGCGCGGCACGTCGTCGTTTCGACTTCCGGGGTCGTACCGGGGATCCGCCGCCTCACACAACTCGGCCCGCAGTTCACCCTGGCGATCAGCCTGCACGCGGCCCGCGACGCGCTCCGCGATGTCCTCGTGCCGTTGAACCGCCGCTGGCCGGTGGCGGAGGTCGTGGCAGCAGCTCGGGACCACGCGCGCGTGACGGGCCGCCGCGTGAGCTACGAATACGTGATGATCTCCGGCGTGAACGACACAGATATCGACGCGGACGCGCTTTCGCATCTGCTGCGAGGCGACCTGGCGCACGTCAATCTCATCCCGATGAACCCCGTGGCGCACACGCCCTGGCAAGCCAGCAGCCCCGAGCGGATCGCTGAATTCGCGGCTCGAGTCCGGCATTACGGGGTCGGTGTGACCATCCGCGCAAACCGCGGCCAGGACGCCGGCGCTGCCTGCGGCCAGCTCGCGGCCAACCATGCTGGTGAGCCTCCCGCTGCCGCCGTCGCCCGCCGCCGTGAGTCGATCGTTCGTCAGAGCGAGGCGGCACTGCGGGGCGAGCGCAACCACGACGCCGTGTCGTCGAGCCTCGAGGCAATCGTCGCTCCCGACGCGGAGTCTCGCTGATGGCCAAAGTGCCGGCCAAGGGCAGGATGCTCGTATCGGCGAGCGTCCTCGATTCCGACCTGGCGGATCTGTCCAAGGAGTGCCGGAGGGCCCTCAAAGCCGGCGCGGATCGGATCCACCTCGACGTGATGGACGGCCATTTCGTGCCCAACATCACCTTTGGGCCGGGCATCATCAAGAAGCTCCGCCGTATCGGCCGGCAGCCATTCGACGCGCACCTGATGATCTCGGAGCCCAGTCGGTATGTCGACAAGTTCATCGACGCGGGCTGCGACTCGATCACCTTCCATGTGGAAGTCGAGGAGCCTATCGAGCCGACACTCGCGGCGATCCACGCCGCCGGACGCGCCGCCGGTCTGGCGATCCGGCCCAATACGCCGCTTTCGGCTCTCGAACCGTATCGCGACCTCATCGATATCGTGATGATCATGACCGTGGAGCCCGGCTTCGGCGGCCAATCGTTCATCAACGCGGCCGCGCCCAAGATCCTGCCCGCTCATGAGTTCTTCCGCGGTCGCTCGGTCCCGGGTCAGGTCCACGTGGACGGCGGCGTGAATCGCGACTCGGCCCAGTTGTGCGGAGAGTTGGGCGCGGAAGTGCTCGTGGTCGGCTCGGTTCTATGGAAGAAGGGCCACAACATGGGCGGCGAGATCCGTCGGATCAAGGCTCTCGCCGACGAGGGCTATCGACTGGCGTCGATCGAGGAGAAGCCGCGTGGCTGACGAGACCGTGGCAGGCGGACCTCTTCCGTTGCCGGCTGCGCCACACGCGCATCTGGGCAGGCGAAACGACAGACTGCTGCTGGCGGCCGTGGCCGCATACGCGGTGCTCCTATCGATCCTGATGATCGCCAAGGGGATCTCGGTGACCCCGGATCTGGTGGTCGTCGCTTTCGGGCTGGCTGCGCTGTTGCTGGGCCGCGGCCGGCTGTTCCTGCGCGACTGGATCCCGTTCATCGCCCTTTTCTTCGCGTACGAGCTGATGCGCGGCTATGCCGACAAGTTCGGTCAGGCGATCCACGTCACCGACGTCATCTCGATCGAGCGGATCATCGGCCTGGGCGGCCTGCCGACTTCGTGGCTGCAGGGGCTGCTCCACGTCGGGCCGGCCTCGAGCCCCGACAACCTGGCCACGATCTCGGTGGTCTTCTACTTCCTGCACTTCCCGCTGCCGCTCGCGATCGGCTTCCT
>CAZRUC010000084.1:6273-8336 GCA_964603175.1 uncultured Anaerolineaceae bacterium | reverse complement strand
CCGAAGGCGGCTGATTTACAGTCAGCTGAGCTCACCACCTGCTCAACCTACCCACTGGCGGCCAGCCAGTTGGCGGTGGGTCCCCGTCGCAGGCTGACTTCTTCAGTTGGAGCCGACGACGGGACTCGAACCCGGAACCGGCGGTTTACAAAACCGCTGCTCTACCAATTGAGCTACGTCGGCGGACGCAAGGGCATGCTCACGCTAAGACCCCTGGGCCCGGGAATGATATTGGCTGGCTCCGCCCGGGTCAAGCGCAACGGCGGATGGAGGGGCGGTCCGACCGGCCGAGGTGGGTGAAACTAGTCACCGGGCTCGACTGGTCCCTCGGTCGGGGGGACGCTTGGTCCGCCGGGCAGCAGGTCCTCGTCAGGGACAGCCGACGCCGTCTGTGAGGGATCAGGTTGCGGCGCGGCTTTGGTCGACCGGCGGGCCCGCGACTTGGATCGCGGAGGTTCGGGGGTGTCGGATGCGGCCGCGATGGCCGGCACCGACTCAGCCGAAGGTTCGGGCTCGGGATCGGTTGCCTGGAGGGCCTCGACCGAGGGTTCGGACTCGGGCGCGATTGCCGGCACCGGCTCAGCCGAAGGTTCGGGCTCGGCCTCGGCCTGCATCTCGGGAGATGGCTCCGATTCCCGGACAGGCTCAGTATCGGCGGCCAGCGGAGATAGCTCGCCACCTCGCTGAGACGACGCTTCGTACAGGAGGATGGAACCGGCGACGGCAGCGTTCAGCGACGTTATCCGACCGCGCATCGGGATCCGAATGACGGCGTCGCAACGGCGGCGTACGGCCGGCCCGAGGCCCTGGCCTTCGCTGCCAACGACTATGGCGACCGGACCGCGAAGGTCGGCCTGACGGGCCGTAAGCGGCGCCTCGGCCTCGGAGCCGATGACCCGGAGGCCGTGGATGTGAAGGTCGGCAAGCGCTTCTGCCAGATCGTCGACGGGAACCAGCAAGAGGTGCTCGACCGCTCCGGCAGAAGCCTTGATGGCGGCCGCCGAGAGAGGCGCCTGATGACGGGTCGGAAAGACCACGCCGTGGACGCCGGCCGCCTCGGCCGTTCGAAGAAGCGAACCGAAGTTCTGGGGGTCCTCGAGCGAGTCCAGGATCAGGGCGAACGCGGGCTCTTTGCGCTCGATCGCCCGGGCCAGAAGGTCGTCGATGGTCGCGAAGCGGCGCCGGTCGGAGACCAGGGCGACTCCCTGATGCCCGTCGAACCCGGCCAGAGACGTGAGAGTGCCTCCCTCGACTTCGACTATGGGTATTCGCAGACTCGTCGCGTGGAGCACGAGCTTCTCGAGCGCCTGACGGCGCTGAGGCACGACCAGAAGACGGTGAGCGGCACGCCTGGCGAGGAACGCCTCTTCGACCGGGTGGCGCCCGGCGATCAACTCCTCTTCCTCGCCCACGAGGTTCGATGGTGGCGGGCCGCTTGGCGTTCGGGACCAATGAGCGTCGGGACCGGCGGCAAGCCGGTCGGGGCGACGCGCCCAGGGTGCAGCCGCACCGGGTCGGAAGGGACGGCGGTCGTAGCCGCGCGGCCGTTCGGGTCGGCGAGCGTCCCCGACAGGCGCCGGACCGGCAGGCACCTGGGCCGGCTGGTCAACGACTGTTTCGGGCGTGGAGGGAGAAGCGTCGTCCGAAGGCGCCACGGGGATCGTTGGCTCCGCCGACTGGATTACGGCGTTGGCCTGCTCGTCTTCGCGATCGACGGATTCGAGAGAGCTCAGGTCGCGGTCGTCTTCATGCGGCCTGGGCTGCGGGTCAGCCTCCTTCGCCCCAAAGCCGAATCCAGCTCGCGCGGGACGCGGACCTGGACGGGGCCCGGACTGAAATGGGGGGCGCGGCCGCTCGTCGGGACGCGGGCCGGGGCGAAACGCGGGGCGCGGTCCGGCTGCAGGGCGAGGCCGGTCGTAGGGGCGCGGCCGGTCGTAGGGGCGCGGCCGCTCATCGAAACGCGGCCGATCGTCGGGGAGTGGGCGCTCATCGAACCGCGGCCGATCGTCGGGACGTGGGCCGGGGCGGAACGTGGGACGCGGGCCCGGCCCAGGGCGCGGACG
>CAZRUC010000084.1:0-6173 GCA_964603175.1 uncultured Anaerolineaceae bacterium | reverse complement strand
GGCCGATCCGCGTGAGGCCGGTCGGCCCAGGGTCGATCGCTCGGGCCCGTCTCTTCGCGGCTGCGTTCCGGGCCGCGCTCGGGGCCACGCCAGGCGCCCGGTCGGGGTCGCCAATCGGGTGCGCCGGCGCCGCGGAACCCGCCCTGGGGCGAGCCTCCTTCTCGAGGTTCGGGCGCGCGCCAATCCGAATCAGATCGCTCGCCTTCCGGCCGGGGAGCCGGTCGGTCGCGCCACGGTTGTGCCGGACCCGGGCGACTTCCGCCCTGCCACGGCTTCTGCGGCCCGCCCTGCCACGGCCCGCGCTCGGGCCTGGAGTCCGGTGGTGGGCCCCACGATCGCTGGCCCGACGGCCGGCCCTGGGGCCGGGCACCATGACCTCGGGTCGGGCCGCCGCCCGATGCCCAGCCGGGCGCGCCGCCCTGGCCGCCCGGTCCATATGAGGGCCCATGCGTTGGTCCATGTCCCGGCGCGCGCCCTGGCCCGTGAGCGTGGCCGGGGCCCGATCCCTGACCGCGCCGCGGCTCATGCCGGCGGCCGGACTCGTCGCCGGGCTTACCTTGTCGATGGTCAGTCACATTCCTATCCGATCACTCTGCCCGACGCCAGCGTTGGCCGTCACGGGTGTCTTCCACTTGAACCCCTCGTTCCGCGAGCTCCGCACGAAGCCGATCGGAGCCCGTCCAATCGCGGGTCGCCCGGGCTGCCGCTCGTTGGTCCAAAAGCGCTTGGAGTTCTGCGCTCAACCCGTCTTCGGGCGCCGGCGCGATCGCCAGCACTCGATCGAGATCTCGCACGAAGTCGGCAGCTCGGCCCGCATCCGCGGTCGAGAGTTGCCGCGCATCGATCCGCCGATTCAGTTCCCGGACCAGGTCGAAGAGCGCTGCGAGAGCCGGCGAGACGTTCAGATCGTCGTCGAATGCCGCCTCGAACGCCGAGCGCGTCGCGGCGAGCAACTCCGGCAGTGACACATCGTCCGGGCATTCGGCCCGATAGGTCGCCAGAGCGGCTAGCAGCGCATCCAGCCGATCGACGGCCGAGCTTGCGGCCTGCAGCGATTCGTCGCCGAAGGACAGAGGCGTCCGGTAATGCGCCGAGATGAGCGCCAGGCGAAGCGCTCGCGGCGAGACGCCACGGCCGATCACGTCCGCGACCCGGGCGATATTGCCGGCGGACTTCGCCATCTTCTGGCCGCCCATCTGGAGGAAGGCACAGTGAAGCCAGTAGGACACGAAGGTCCGGCCCGTAGCCGCTTCGCTCTGGGCGATCTCGTCCTGATGATGCGGAAAGACCAGATCGACTCCGCCGGTGTGGATGTCGAACGACTCACCGAGGTAGGCCATGCTCATCGCCGAACACTCGATGTGCCAGCCCGGCCGGCCCGGCCCGATGGCAGTGTCCCAGCTCGGTTCACCCGGTTTCGGGCCCTTCCACAGCGCGAAGTCCCGAATGTCGTCCTTGCCGTACTCGTCGGACTCGACCCGCTCGCCGACGCGCATTCCCTCCGGGTCGAGCCGGGCCAGTCTTCCGTAGGCGGGCCAGGACGAGATCCGGAAGAACACCGAGCCATCTTCGGTGCGGTAGGCATGGCCTCGTTCGAGCAGCGCCTGGATGAGCGCGACCATCTGCGGAATGTGTTCGGTCGCGCAGGGCATCACGTCCGGCAGAACGATGCCCAGGGTCTCGATGTCGGAGAGGAATTGCAGTCGGTAGCGCTCCGAGACTTCCTCGATCGGGACGCCCTGGGTTTGCGCGCTCTTGATGATCTTGTCGTCGACGTCGGTGATGTTCATCACCCATGTCACGCGCAGGCCCTTGTAGCGCAGGTACCGGACGAGCAGATCGGCAAAGAGGAACGACCGGAAGTTCCCTACGTGGGCCGGGCCGTAGACGGTTGGGCCGCAGCTGTAGATGCCAACGCGACCGGCATCGAGAGCCACGAATTCGCGCGCGGCGCCGGCCAGCGTGTCGTAGAGCTGAAGCGTCACGCGTCAGCCTCCACGCCGCGCGGCACGACCATGACCACGGCGCTGGCGGAAATCGAGCGGCCCATGCCTTCCGGCCCTATCAGATTACCGGTCGAGGCCTTTACGTTCACCGCCCCGGTCTCAACGCCGATCGTGGCGGCGATTATCTCGCCCATCCGCGGCAGCAGAGCGCCGAGGCGCGGACGAGCGGCGACAATCGTCACGTCCACGTTCGCAGGCCGCCATCCTGCGGCTCGCACACGCTCCGCAACGGATGCGAGCATGACGCGGCTGTCCATGCCGGCAGGGGTTCGCGAGTCGGCCGGAAAGGCACGGCCCAAGTCGCCCATGCCCATGGCTCCCAGGAGAGCGTCGGCCACCGCGTGCAGAGCCACGTCTCCGTCGGAGTGTCCGACAAGCTGTGGGGCGCCGTCGATCTGGACCCCTCCCAGAACTAGAGAGTCGCCAGGTCCGAAGGGATGGCTGTCCACGCCGAGGCCGACCCGGGCCGGTGGCAGCTCGGGCAACTTCGTCTGGTCGAGGAAGGCCCGCGCCCGTTCGAGATCGGTGGGCACGGTCACTTTGAGGTTGGTCGGTTCGCCGGGGATGACATGGACCGCGATTGTACAGGCCTCCAGCAGAGAGGCTTCGTCGGTCCAATTCTCGGGCCCGTCGGCCGGGAAAGCGGCGTAAGCGCGCTCGAGCACGCTGCGTAGCACCCCCTGCGGGGTCTGCGCGACGACGACGGCGGTGCGATCTACTGTCTCGAAAACCCGGTTGCCCTCGAGGCGCTTGAGGGTTTCGGTCACGGGCAGCACCGGAATCGCCGCCCCGTGGGCGAGGGTCGCCTCGGCCACTGCCCGAATCAAGGCGGGAGTCGCGAGCGGCCTCGCGGCGTCATGGACGAGGATTACCGGGTCCACGGCTGGCTCGCTCGTCTCGGCGAGCGCGGCCACGCCCGCGGCAACGGACTCCTGGCGTCGCTCCCCGCCCGCGACGATTGCCACGACCGCATCCGGCAACCATTTCGCTGCGGCGAGTTCCGGGATGCGACGCAGAGTGGTCACGACGACGATTCGTTCGACGCCGGCCGCCGCCAGGGCCTCGATCGAGCGCCGCAGGACTGACCGACCGGCGAGGTCGGCATCGAGCTTGTCCGCGCCCCCCATGCGACTGCTCGAGCCCGCCGCGACAACGATCGCCTCGACAGCCGGACGGGCCTTTCGCGTGGCATGCGGAACCGCACCTCGGCCCTGGCTCTGAGGCCCGGTCATCGCCCGCTCCGCTCGGTCAATCGGGCCGGAACTGGGCAAAAACCATCCGGCCCATCACGGTCTGGAGAACTCGGGTGACCACCACATCGAGCTCGCGGTCGACGAACTTGGCGCCGCCCTCCACCACGACCATCGTGCCGTCGTCAAGGTATCCGACGCCCTGGCCCTGCTCCTTGCCCTCGGTCAGCACCTTGATCTGAAGCGAGTCGCCCGGCAACAGGGCAGGCTTCAGCGCATTGGCGAGCGAGTTGACGTTGAGGACGCGAATGGATTGCAGGTCCGCCACGCGATTGAGATTGAAGTCGTTGGTCAGGATTGCGCCGCCACGCGCTCGGGCCAGGGCCACGAGCTTGCCATCGACATCTCCGACTTCCTGAGGATCGTCGGTGACGATATCCACCGGAGTCGGACCGTCCTTTTGGAGCCGCCCGAGGATCTCGAGACCGCGCCGCCCACGACCTCGCCGCTGAGGGTCGGCGCTATCCGCAATGTGCTGCAACTCGTCGAGAACGAAATGCGGGACGACCAGACGCCCATACAGAAAGCCGGAATCGACGATGTCGGCGATTCGCCCGTCGATGATGGCGCTGGTATCGACGATGACTTGAGCCTGGCCGTTGCCGGAAGCCTGCTGTTGCGCATCCGTGTGGCGAACGAGCCCTGCAGCTTGGGCTGCCGCCACGAGGTCTTCCCGCTTGGCGACCGTCAGACCGACCATGCCGAGGCCCAGGCAGATCGAGACGCCGAGCGGAAGGTAGCGTCCGAAGGGATCCGGCAACGCCATGAGGGGGAGACCCAGCAGAAGGCCCATCAGCAGGCCGAGTATCAACCCTACGACCCCGGCCACGAACTCGGCCGTGGACATCGCCTGAACCTCGCGGATGAGCCTCGCGCCCGGCACCACCGTGAGGTAGGGCAGCAGCAGAAAGCCCATGAGGATCCAGGCCGATACCCAGAGGAGGACGATCAGGGTCGGCGAGGCGCTGTGTTGGAACGGCGATTCCTTGGCGAGAACGAACGTCAAGCCTACGAGGGCGCCAATGGCTGCGCCGAGCAAGCGGATTATGCGGATCACGATTGCCTTGCCTTGAGCACTGCCGAACAGGCGGGGATGAACGGATGAAGAAATGACAGGCCCTTCGGTCGAGTCAGCCTAGCATCGCGCGGGACGGAACGCTTCGCGCAAACGCGATAGAGCGAGCGCTGCGCCGGCGCGGAACGCGCGGGATCGCTACGAGACAGGGCCACTCCTGTCGGGTCGAACACCGGCCGGCTCGACTTCCCGCGCCGGGCCCGCCTCGCGTACGACTACCAGGGCGTGCCCGATCGCTTCCCGAAGATCCGTGGCAACCACGACTGCAATACCGTGCACGTCGGGTGCTCCGCCGCGCCGGGACTTCGGCACGATCGCGGTTCGGAAGCCCAGCCGGGCCGCCTCGCGCAGTCGTCGCTCCAACCCTGGCACGGGACGCAATTCGCCGAGCAAGCCGACCTCGCCGATGGCCACCAAATCCGCCGGAACGGCGCGGTCCCGCAACGAGGAGGCCAGCGCAAGGGCAAGGGGCAGGTCCAGGCCCGGATCGTCGAGGGACAGGCCGCCCGCCAGGTTGGCGTACACATCGTGGCTTCCCAGACCGACCCCCGCGCGTCGCCCCAGCACCGCGATGAGGAGCGCGAGCCTGTTGGTGTCGATACCCGATGCAGTTCGACGCGGACTGCCGTAGCCTCCCGGGGCCACGAGTGCCTGGACCTCCACGAGCAGCGGCCGCGTCCCCTCGAGGGTGGCCCCGGTGACGCTGCCCGGGGCATGGCCTTCTGCCTCGGAGAGGAAAGCGCGGCCGGGATCCGCTACCTCGACCAGACCGTGTTCGGCCATCTCGAAGACGCCGACTTCCTCGGTCGAACCAAAACGATTCTTCGTCGCGCGGAGCAGACGCAGCGACGCCGTCCTTTCCCCCTCCAGGCTCAGCACTGCGTCGACGAGATGCTCAAGGGTCTTCGGTCCGGCAAGCGTCCCATCCTTCGTCACGTGGCCGACGAGGATGACAGGGATGCCGTCGCGCTTGGCCAATTCCATCAGGCGCTGGGCGCACTCTCGCACCTGGCCGACACTACCGGCGGGTCCCTCGAGCTCGTCCGAGGTGACCGTCTGGATCGAATCCACCACCAGCACGGCCGGCCGCCCGGCGAGAGCTGCATCCGTGACGCGCCCGACCTCGTTTTCGGCGACGACGTGGATCCGGTCGCCGACGGCTCCGGATAAGAGCTCCAATCGGGTCGCGCGCAGCCGCACCTGACCAGCCGACTCCTCACCGGTCGCGTAGAGGACATCGCCGACTGCAGTCAGGCCTGCGGCAGCCTGGAGAAGCAGCGTGGATTTGCCGATCCCCGGCTCACCACTGAGCAGGACCACCGACCCCGGCACGAGCCCCCCGCCGAGAACCCGGTCGAGCTCCGCGATCCCGGTGGCAATCCGCCTGGGTTCGGCCTCATGGAGCCCGTTCAGCGGCTGCGGGGCGTTCCCGGTGCGCTGGCCGCGAGCGACGCCTCGCTGGCGCTGCGCAGGCTCGCGAACGAGCGTCTCGACGAGCGTGTTCCACGCATTGCAGGTCCGGCATTGCCCCTCCCAGCGCACGTGGGCGGCGCCACACGACTGGCAGACGTAACGGCTTTCCTGGCGCGCCAACCCCTCGCCCCGCCTAAGGAGCGGCTTCGACGGGTTGCTTTTCTTCGACCGTGGACGTGTGGATGTCCAGGCCCGCTTCCTCGGAACTCTTGTCCACGACGACGTTCATGCCGGCGACGAACTTGCCGAGGAGCAGCTGTTCGGCCAAGACGTCCTCGACCATGTTCTGGATGACGCGGCGCAACGGTCGCGCCCCGTAGGCCACGTCGTAGCCGATCTTGATGATGTGGTCCTTGGCCGCCTGGGTGA
>CAZRUC010000083.1:5441-8406 GCA_964603175.1 uncultured Anaerolineaceae bacterium | reverse complement strand
CGAAAGCACGGCAAGCTGCGCTCAGAGGGCAAGACATATGTGGTTCGAGACGGCGACGTTATCGAAGTTCTCTTTAGCCGGTAGAGGCCGCGACCCGGCCGGTTCCGCCTAGTTCGGGCGCGCCCGGTCGCCGGGCATATCGACGAAGATGCCACGGTAGTCGGGCGAATCCGGGTCGTCGTCATCGTCGGAGTCGATGCTGGCGAGGTAGTTTTCGTCGTCCTGCTTCGAGACATTGACCGACGCCGATAGGCGCTCATCGGAGATTGGGATGAACTCGTAGTCGTGCTCGAGCTCCTCCGCGATCGCCTCGATGAGGGTGTCCTGCTCGAACGAGTCCTGGATCCGTCGGCGGATCGACTGCACCAGCTCGAAGAACGAGTCGGCATCCATCTCCTCCTCGCGCACGAGGAGCACGTCCGCGAAGATATTGTCGTCGCCCTCGCGAAGCTCGTAGAAGAACACGTTGGACTCCAATGGGAGATTTAGTGGCAGCGCCCCGAGTATACCCTTCGCAATCCTCCGCCTCGGTTTCCCCAACGGCCGGCGACCCGGGCGAGTCGCTCCCCGACCTGGTAATCGTCGGTGCGGCGTCCCGTGATCTGACTCCCGACGATGCCAGAGGCTGGCGCCTCGGAGGTTCGGCGACTTACTGCTCGCTCAGCGCGGCGCGGCTGGGCCTGCGCGTGGGTTGCCTGCTGGGGGTGGACTCGGAGGCTTCGACGGCCGCCGAGCTGTCACTTCTCGAAGATTCGGGCGTCGATCTGCGGCGCGTGCCCCTTGAGCGAGGCCCCGTCTTCGTGAACATCGAAAGCGACGGGCATCGCCGCCAGCGCTGGTTGTCGGAGTGCGCGCCGCTACCGATGGCTGCGCTCCCCCGGACGTGGCAGAACGCCCACGGCTGGCTGCTCGTCCCGGTTGCAGGGGAGGTGGCGGCGGAATGGTCGGGAGTTCCGCCGCACGACGCCGCGTTGGGCATCGGCTGGCAGGGGATGTTGCGCGCGTTCGCCGCAGACGGCTCGGTTAGAGGCGTGAGACCGGAGCCATCGGCTTTGCTGGAAGCGGCCGGACTAGTCGGGGCGAGCGTCGACGATCTGCCACCCGGGACTGCGCTCCCCGACGTGAAGTGGCTCGCGCCACGCGCCACGATCGTCCTCACGGCAGGTCAACGGGGCGGGCTGGTCATCCGAGACTCGGGCATGACCCGATACCCGGCGATACAATCCGCGACCGTGGCCGACCCGACAGGCGCAGGCGATGTCTTCCTGGCCGCCTTGATGACCGCGTGGCTCTTGCACGGACAGCTGGCCACGCCCCGAGCCTTGCGTTTCGCCGCCGCCGCTGCATCGTGGGTGGTCGAGGGCGTCGGTCTGACCTCCGTTCCGACTCTGGCACAGGTCATGGAGCGCTTTGGCTAGGCGGGTTGCTTCGTCAGCCGGCGTGCGAGCCGCGCCCGCCGCGGCGCGAGATCCGCTTCGAGACGGCGTCGGAGTACGAGCGAACCATGGCCGCGGCTCCGGTATAGCGCCATCAACGCCTCGTCTGTGGCCACCCAGGCCGCCTCGGGGTCACGGTCGCGATGCTCGCGCTCCTTGGCGAGCTCGATCCAACCGAGAGCAGCGAGTGGACCCGGTCCCGTAGCGAGCCGGCTCCAGGCCACTCCCGCCTCGGTCAGCCGGCCGTAGCGCCTCAGGAGACGCGCGAGCTCCACCGTGGCCAGGGCAGCATCGGGATCAAGGTCGCTCCCGGGCGCAGACACGCCAGCCGCGGCCGTCTCGAGGCACGCGACGGCTTCCTCGCCGCGACCCTCGTGCCGGAACAGGCGAGCCAGCCGCATGAGATCGCCTGGAGGAGCCCAGCGCCGCACCTCTGCTTCTCCGTAACCACGGTCCAGGTGTGCCAGGAGCCTGCCGAGGGTAACCACATCCTCGGCGTTGTGGCGGGCCACTACTCGTATGGGACCGGCCGGACCGCCGCGCAGGAACGCCTGGTAGAGCGCCGGAATCTCCCACGACGGGATGTCCGGCGCACGGACACGTCGGAGCAGATGCCGCTCCACGGTTTGAAGCCTGGCGTCGGGCAGCCGGTGGCGGAAGAGGCGCCTCACCAGAAGCAGCAGGTCTAGATGGCCGCCGAGTTCGGGCGGCTGCCGGCGGCTCATCCGGAAACGCGTCTCGAGGAGCGGCCAATCGAAGGATCTGCCGTTGTAGGTCACCAGCCATCCGCCTTCGGGCAGCTCGGCCGCGAGTGCATCCAGGAGCGCGCCCTCCTCCGAATGGTCCGGCAGTGCCAGCTGCAGCAGCCGGAGCCGATCGCCGTCCCACCAGCCCAGGCCAACCAGGAAGGCGACCGTACCTGCGGCACTTCCCAGACCGGTAGTCTCGGTGTCGAGGCAGAGCAGGGGAGTGGCGGGGCCTGGCATACCCGGCAGGTCGGCCAGCCTGGATCGATCCACCGGAAGGTAGACGGGACGCAACTCGCGCCGGACGTACCAGCCGTGCTCGGTTTCGACAGCGTCGCCATCGAGACCTTGCGCTAGACGGCGCGCCTGCGAGGCCGCATTTACCGGTCCAACCCCGCGCCATACCGGTCGAGGCGGCCCATAGTCGTCGGCCGCGGCGACGACGGCTGCGATGGCACGCCGGATCTCGACATCGTTCTCACCCCGCCGCTCGGCGCGCGCGCCGGCGACTTTGCGCATCGCATCGAGGCGGCGGCTCAGCCTGGCTCCGTCCACGTGTCAAGCCGCGGCGACGGGTCGGGCGGATGTGGTGGCGGAGGGATGGAGCCCGGCAAGCAAACGCAGTGCAAGCGCCCTGGCATCGACGTCCGGTTCCAACCTGGGCCCGGTGCAGGCCGGGCAGCCGCCGGTGCAGCCGCAGCCGGCGATCAATTCCGCGGCGCCGGCGATGAGCTCCTCGTGCCGTTCGAACAAGCGCTCGGAAAGGCCGACGCCGCCGGGCAC
>CAZRUC010000083.1:0-5341 GCA_964603175.1 uncultured Anaerolineaceae bacterium | reverse complement strand
CCGAACTTGAGCTTCTTGAACATGCTCACCAGGCTCGAGACCATCACCTCTCCGTGGACCCGATCGCCGCCCGCTACCGGGCCTTCCGCGAACCTTTCGAGCGGCTTGAGCGTTACGGCCCGATCGGCATAGGTGTAGTGGTCCACGTCCACGCGCCGCACATAGGCCTTGCGCTCGTCCCAATCCAGCTTGTCGACGTGAAACTGCGCCGACTCATGGATGTAGATCGCGTCCTCGTGCACCAGCGTCTGCGCGGCGAATATGTCGATCTCGCCGATGACTCGCGGCCGATCGCCCGTGGTATCGATGATCACGACGTTTTCTTCCGCGGCCGCCCGCAGCGATACGGCCGACGCCGGGAAGTTGTCGCTCGACCAGTACCAGCGCATGTCGCCGGCCTGGCGGACGTGGCCCTCCTCGCCCAGGAAAGCCAGCAATGGCTCGGCTTCCGAGGGCCCGAAACGTTCCCCCGGCTCGAAGGGCAGCTCGAAACAGGCAGCCTTCAGGTGACCGAGCAGGATATGCAGGTTGTCCGGATCGAGACGCGCTTCTTCCGCCGGCGACTCGAGCAGGAATTCGGGGTGGGCCACCACGTATCGATCGACAGGCCCGCCGCCGGCGATCAGCACTGAGACGCTCGTCCCGGACCTACGACCCGCTCTTCCCATCTGCTGCCATGTCGCGGCTATGGACCCCGGATAGCCGGCCAGGATCGAGACTTCGAGTTGGCCGACATCCACGCCGAGCTCGAGCGCGTTCGTACTGACCACGCCGAGAACTTCACCCTCACGAAGGCCGCGCTCAACCGCCCGCCGTTCGGTGGGGAGGTATCCGCCTCTATATCCTCGGATGCGCGAACGCGGCCCGTCGCCTAGACGCAAAGCCTCTCGCAGCGTGGTCAGCATCAGTTCCACGCCCACGCGCGAGCGCCCGAACACGATCGTTTGGCGCCCGGCTCGCAGGAACGGCAGCGCCCACCGCGTGGCAAGCGCCTGAGAAGAGCCTCGAGCACCGGAAGCGGGATCGATGAGTGGCGGCTCCACCAGGAGAACGTGCCGCTCCCCTGACGGCGCCCCGTTGCGGTCGACGAGTCGTGGCCGGCGGCCGGTTAGTGCCGCGGCCAACTCGGCCGGGTTCCCGATCGTCGCGGAACAGCAGACGATCACGGGATGCGAGCCGTAGTGAGCGCAGATACGAAGCAGCCGCCGGAGGACGTTGGCCACGTGGCTGCCGAACAAGCCGCGGTATGTGTGCAACTCGTCGATGACGATGACCTGCAGCTGTTCGAACAGCTGGAACCATTTGGTGTGGTGGGGCAGGATCGCGGCATGGAGCATGTCCGGGTTCGTCACGACCACCTGGCCCGCCGTTCGGATCGAAGAGCGGATTGGGTTCGGCGTATCCCCGTCGTAGGTGGAAGCATTTATCTGCAACCCCGAAGCCCTGCTGAGCTCGCCCAACTCAGCCACCTGGTCCTGACCCAGGGCCTTAGTGGGGAAGAGGAAGAGAGCCCGAGCCGTCGGATCTTCGGCAAGACCCTGCAAGACAGGCAGCAGGTAGCACAGCGTCTTGCCCGAAGCGGTCGGCGTGACCACGACGACGTCGTCCCCGGCACGAACCGCCTCGATCGCCTCTGCTTGGTGGGTGTAGAGGTTGTGAACACCCCGAGAAGCCAATCCTGCCGCAATACGCGGGTCCAGCCAGGCTGGAATTGGCACGACAGCGGCCGACCTGGCCGGCACGACTGCGTGGTGTCTGACGCCGCCCGTAAGCGAAGGTTCCGACAGGATCAGCTCGAGGATTCGCTCGACCCGAGCCGGTTCGTAGTAGCGCATGCCGCAGACCTCAAACCGAACGTACGTGCGAAACGTGCGGCCATACTAGCAGCGTCCGCAAGCGTGTGTCGAGGTTGACACGTCAGCTGCGCGCAGCTACGATTCACCGATGGCAGGACCCGAGCCCGACTTCGATGCGGACGACGCCGCTCCGCACAGCTCCCTCGAAGCGATCGGTGGCTTTCACTTCACCAGGCGCAGGAGCGCCGCGCTCGTAGCCGGCTTCGTGGTCATCTGGCTCGTGGGCGTCTTCGCCAATCAGGCCAGCGATGCAGCGGCTGCGGCGAACCAGGCCGACGCGCTGCAAGCTCGCAACTCAGCCCTGCAGCAGGACATCGATTCTCTCCAGGCCGAGTTGAAGCTGATCCAGGAGCCCGGTTTCGTATCCTCCGCCGCCCACGGTTACATGCTCGGGCTTCCGGGCGAGGTCCCGTTCACGATCGACACGAGCGTCCCTGCTCCCGCGCCTGGTGCGCCCGGCTCGGTCGGCATCGTGCCGCAGACCGTCACGCAACCGTCGAGCCCACTCGACGCCTGGCTAGCGGCACTCTTCGGAGGCCGGTAGCGGACGCCGTTGTATCCGACTGAAGCGGTTCGCCGCCGTCCCCTGAGAGTTGGGATACAGCTTCCCGAGGTCGAACGGCGCGTGCGGTGGCCTGAGTTGGCGGCCATGATCCAAGCGATCGAGCAACTCGGATTTGACTCGATCTGGGCAGGCGACCACTTCCTTTACCGCATGGCCGACGGCACAGCCGACGCTCCCTGGGATGCGTGGAGCGTGCTGGCCGCAGCAGCGGCCGTGACCTCGCGCGTGTCGCTCGGTCCGCTGGTCACGCCGATCGGCTTCTACAACCCCGCCGTGCTGGCCAAGAAGGCCGCGACCGTGGACGAGATCTCAGGCGGACGTCTGGTCCTGGGCCTCGGCGCAGGCTGGAACGAGGTCGAATTCCGCGGCTATGGAGTGCCGTTCGACCACCGCATCTCGCGTTTCGAGGAAGCGTTCACGATCGTCAGAACGCTTCTCCAGGAGGGCGAGATCGATTTCGAAGGCACGTACTTCAGTGCCCGCGATTGCCGGCTCGTGCCGCAATCCCGCCCCGGCGGACCGCCGATCCTCATCGGCTCGTTGGGGGAGCGGATGCTTCGGATCACGCTGCCGTATGTCAAGGCCTGGAATGTGTGGCATACCGACACCGGCAACAGCCCCGCCGGCGTTGCTCCGCTGCGCGCGCGAGTCGCCGCGGCTTGTGCCGACGTAGACCGCGACCCGACCACGCTCGAGGCGACGGCGGTGGTGCTGGTCCGCATGCCCGGGGGCATGGGGCGGCGTCAGGGCGACTACGCGGCGGGGAGTCCGCCCAAACCGCTCGAGGGTCCGGCCGAAGTGATCGCCGAGGAGTTGCGGGCGTATGCGCGCGCCGGGCTCGCCGAGGTGCAGCTGGTGGTCGATCCGATCACGATCGAGTCGCTCGAACGGCTCGCGCCGGTGCTGGACTTGCTTGATCGCGACTAGACGCGAAAAGGACCGAACTCCAAACGGCGGGAAGAAGTCTTATTGGTAGCTGGGGTTGGATTTGAACCAACGACCTAGCGATTATGAGCCGCTTGCTCTGCCACTGAGCTACCCAGCCACGAGCACGGAGTTTGCCACAGGCCCGGACGGGATGTCCACCCGCACCGGGCGTCTCCCGCCGCCGAACGAAGGACCCATGTCCCACAGCCCACAACGCCGACCGCCAAACGCGCCGCCCTACCCCCTCACGCAAGCGGGAAGGTCCTCCGGCGTATACTGCTGCTCCGGCACGAACCGGCCATTACACCCGGAGGCTTCCTCACTTTGAACTCACGATTTCTTCGCAACGGGATGGTCATGGTCGTCCTCGTTGTGGTTACCGGCGCTCTCCTGTATGCCCTCATCCAGCCGGCACAGGCCGGCACAGAGTCGTATACGAAGTTCGAAAGCGACGTCAAGGCCGGCCTGGTCAAGTCCGTTACCCGAACTGACACGACACTGACGGTCACCAAGAACGACCAGTCGACCTACTCGGTTCAGTCTGACAATCCGGCAGTCGGCGACGGCGCTGTCATCGAGGGCTGGCTCATCTCGTCAGGCAAGTCGGCCGACGGTGTTACCTACAAGGTGGACAAGCCGGCTGACACCAGCTGGATCTTCCTGCTGATCACCACCCTGCTGCCCGTCATGATCATCGTCCTGTTCATCGTCTTCTTCATGCGCCAGGCTCAAGGCACGAACAACCAGGCGCTGAGCTTTGGCAAGAGCCGGGCTCGCATGTTCCTCGGCAACAAGACGGTAGTCACATTCGCCGACGTCGCCGGGGTCGACGAAGCCAAGACCGACCTCCAGGAGGTCGTCGAGTTCCTCAAGTACCCGGAGAAATTCAACTCCCTTGGCGCCCGAATTCCGCGTGGCGTGCTGCTCGTCGGCCCTCCTGGAACCGGCAAGACGCTCCTGGCGCGAGCTGTGGCCGGTGAAGCGGGCGTGCCGTTCTTCTCCATTTCGGGCTCCGAGTTCGTCGAGATGTTCGTCGGCGTAGGCGCGAGCCGCGTCCGCGACCTGTTCGATCAGGCCAAGCGCAATTCGCCGTGCATCGTCTTCGTCGACGAGATCGACGCCGTCGGCCGCCAGCGCGGCGCCGGCCTGGGCGGCTCGCACGACGAGCGCGAGCAGACCCTCAACCAGATCCTCGTCGAGATGGACGGCTTCGACACGAACACGAACGTGATCGTGGTCGCGGCCACCA
Organism: uncultured Anaerolineaceae bacterium; assembly: GCA_964603175.1. Classification (GTDB taxonomy): domain Bacteria; phylum Chloroflexota; class Limnocylindria; order Limnocylindrales; family CSP1-4; genus Fen-1039. Next base: position 744 of record CAZRUC010000083.1, on the reverse strand, counting down.
ACCGACCCGACGTGCTCGACCCGGCCCTGCTTCGCCCGGGACGTTTCGACCGCCAGGTCATTCTCGACCGCCCCGACCTTCGCGGTCGCGTGGCGATCCTCAAGGTCCACACCAAAGGCAAGCCGCTCGACAAGTCGATCGACAGCGAAGTCCTGGCCCGCCAGTCCGCTGGTTTCTCAGGAGCGGACCTGGCCAACCTCGTCAACGAAGCCGCCATCCTGGCCGCCCGGCGGAACCGGAAGACCATCGGGATGCAGGAGTTCAACGAGGCCCTCGAGCGAATCGTGGCCGGCCCCGAGCGCAAGAGCCGGCTGATCTCCGACGCCGAGAAGCGAATCATCGCCATCCACGAGGGCGGCCACGCGGTCGTCCAGCGGGTTCTGCCCAAGTGCGATCCCGTGCACAAGGTGACGATCATCAGCCGTGGGATGGCCCTCGGCTACACCATGGCCTTGCCGATCGAAGACCGTTATCTGCAGTCCAAGACCGAGTTCGAGGACAAGATCGCGGGCCTCTTGGGCGGCAACGCCTCTGAGCGGCTCATCTTCGGCGACACCACAACCGGCGCGTCAAACGACATCGAGAAGGCGACGGATCTGGCCCGCCGGATGGTTACGGAGTGGGGCATGAGCGACAAGCTCGGCCCGCTCGCCTTCGGCAAGCGTGACGAAATGATTTTCCTCGGACGGGAGATCGGCGAGCAGCGCAACTACTCGGACGACGTCGCCAAGATGATCGACGAGG
>CAZRUC010000082.1:0-8409 GCA_964603175.1 uncultured Anaerolineaceae bacterium | reverse complement strand
AAGAAGTGCGCAAACGCAAAGTGACCTATCCGGTGGCCAAGACGGCCAACAAGCCAGCCCGAACAGTCGGCCTCGGGAGCGATCCCACCTACACCCGCTCGACCGTGGCCACAATCGACCTCAAGGCGCTCGAAGGGCGCGATGGTCTCACCGTCGGGCAGGCGGTCCGGATCGGGGGAAACGGGCTATATTCCGGCGAAACCGCCCTGGTCGAATCGCTGCTTTCGGGCGTGATTCCCTCGGCCATGGTCCGAACCGAGGCGGGACGCTCGCGGCGTGTGCGGACGATCGACCTCCAGCCCATCCCCAAGCCCGACTGAGCAGCAGCCTGTGCCATCCGCCCGGACGAGCAAACCCACCTCGACTGCCGACGACATGATCAAGATCGACGCCGAGCCGGCCGTCGAAATCCCGGCCGAAGGCGTCGCTGAGGCCGAGCAGCCCGCTGAGGCCGAGAAGCCGAAGGCCGGACCGCCACCCCGGACGGCATCCGGCGGTCATCCCTTCCGTCACCACGAGATCCCCATGGGCGACGGCAAGCTCGTGCTCGATCGCGAAGGTGCTATCCGAAGCGTCGCGGCTGACGGCAGCGTCACCGGCACGTGGGAGCCGGAAGATCCCGAGTGGGACCGCTATGCGATCCGTTTCGGCCTACGGCCGAGCGGCGTGGGCGGCAACTCCGTTCCCGGCCATCCACCGCAGCGCGCGAAGCGCCCGCGTACTTAGTTTCAGGCGGAGGCCGGCCGCAGCGCTTCCAGGAGAGCATCGCGGGAGTATCGCGTTGCCATCTCCAACGGCGCGTCGGTCGCGGCGGCGTCAGCCTGCGTGGCTCCACCGAGAGCACCCTCGATCAGCGCCGCGAAGTAGCGCGGCCCAAGAAGGCTCACAGAGACGCTGCCGGTGCCGCCGAGCGGGATCTCGCTCAGATCGGCCAGCCAGAAGCCACCGCTGGTTCGCCATCCGCCAATCGAGGTGAACTCGATCTCGTCCGCGGCCCGCAGACGCTCCACCCCGAGGCCGATGTGCACGATCCCGAGCAGGACTGCCTTGCAAAGCAGATCGAGTCCCTGGCCGAAGATGTAGACGTCGCCTAGAGGATCGCCCGGGTCGCCCGGCAGCTTGCCCAGGAGCCCGGAGCCGTCCATCGCATCTACGACGCCCGCCACGCGGGTCTCGAAGCCCTGCGGCACGAGGTCCGGCCGCAGCATGGCGAAGAGCGACACGGACCAGCCCGGGTCCGCAACCGCGAGCCCGGCCTTCCATGCCTCGGCAAGGCCCGGCCCCGACACGCCGGCAGGGTAGCCGCCCTGGCGCGACAGCCGGCGGCGGAGCAACGCGATCCGATACGCATCGAGAAGCGTGAGAGTCGCCCAGAACTGCTCCAGGTCGAATGTCATCTTGAGCGGCTCTGCCTCTCCGACTCCATTCAGAGACACGAGGTCTAGGCAGCTCAGCAGCACCTCATCGCCCGAGAGGGGCCCGGCCAGGCGCACGTCGTCCTTGCCGACGACCGCTCGGAAGCCCGGTCCGCGAGCGTCTGCGTCGGGCCAGAGATACTGGCCGATTAGCGAGGTGTCGCCGTCGCCGAACAGCAGAGCGATCGTGAGGTGGGGGTCGAGCAGTGCCGGCGCGGCCCAGGTCCATTGTCCCGTCAGCGCGCCGAGCGCGCCGACCAGCCCGGCCGGGTCCGACGGCGCGTCCGGCGGCGCGATCCGGGAGAGAGGCGAGAGCGCCCCGCAGCGCAAGTCGGGCGCCTCGCCGAGTGCCTTGAGCGCTCGCTTGGAGAAGGCGATCTCCTGAGCCTGCGCGGCCACCGTCGTCTCACTCATCTAACTCACCTCTAGTGTCGCGCTTCTCACAGCCCCAACATGCCCCGCAGCTCGGCAACCGATGTGATGCCGGCCTGCTTCAGGATCTCCACCTGAAGAGCCGGATCCTTGGTCATCGCCGCCTGCATCAGCGCTTCTCTCGACCCTTCGAAGGGGGCGCCGCAGTTGACCGCCCGGGCGGTGTACTTCACGCTGTCACTGACGTTGTTCGCGGCGACGGCCTTGTCCAGTTTCGGGATTTGCTCGGCGGCCGACAACTTCATCTCGTCGGGAGTCAGCTGGCGTGGGGCGCCGAACCGCTGGTCCATTGGCAGCGCCTCAGTGCCCTGTGCGCCGCCGATGTGGTCGGCGACTGTAGTCGTGCCGTTGCTCGAGACATGGGTCTGCATGGAGCCGGACTGGCCCGTATAGCCCCCCAGATTGCGCCGGAGCCAGGCCTCCTGGTTTGTGTCCGCGGCGGATGCATCCATAAGAGTTCCGGGCTCGGCCACGTACGCGTTCGCGCCGATCGTCTTCCGATCGAAGCCACCGCCAGGGAGGTTCGCGCAGTGCTTGTCCAGGATCTGGTTGGCCTCTTTGTTGCCGACTTGGGTGACGTAGTGGCATCGGTCTATGTCGGAGCCCGGATGGGCGCCGAGCGACTCGGACGCCTGTGACGTAAGGATCCGCTTGGGGACAGCCTGGCCGGCGTCCTGGCAGCGCGCAACCTCCGCCTCGGCGATCTCCTTGCTAGCGTTGTTCATCGCCTGGGTCGCCAGGTCCCTCTTTCCAGCCGCTATCACGGTGCTCGCGTGGGCGCTCAAGTCTTGGTTCTGGGCCATATCCCGGAGGGCTCCCGACCCGCCGTCGGCCCTGATCGCGTCGTGGACGAGGTCCCGGACTTCGGGGTGCTGCGCGAGGAACGCCTTGCCTTCGGCCAAGGTCTTGGGCGCCGGCTTGCCGCCGAGAGCGTCGGCGAGGGTCGTCTCGACCTTCTGCGCGGCGGTGGCAGTGGCTTGCATGGTTTCAGCCCCTTGCGCTGCCGCCGCTTTGGCAGCCTGGCCGGCCGCGTATCCGGGCGCCGCCGACGGAATGAACGTGGTGTTGCGCGAGATGCCGGGCACGGGCTTGACGCCGGCTTCGCTGCCCAGCAGGAGCCCCGCGATCTTGGTGGCCGCGGCCGGGACGGCCCAGAGCCGCTCCTCAGTGCTCGCGTTCGGGTCGAACAGCGACTTCACCTCGTCGACCGGCAGAATCTCCCGGGCCGTCCCCCAGGCCTTGCCACCTATCGCGCCGGTGACCTTCCAGATCCCGCGGGCCTCTGCCCCCAGTGCGTCGAGGTAACGGCCGTCCTTGAGCGCCTGGTTGGCTTCCTTGACCTCGGCTCCCGCCGCATTACCGACGAAGGCCTTCATTTCCGTGTCCAGGCCCTTGCCGAACATCTTGTAATTCCAGATCGCGTCCCCGATCTGCTCGACCCCGCGTACGGCCGAAACGGCTCCCGAGCCAACGCCCTTGATGAGGCCCGCCGCGGCGCCGCCGGCCATGCCGATCGCCGTGGGAATGGACCCGAGTGCTGCTTTGGCCGCATCCGTGGCCGCCCAAGAGATCTCGGCGTCGGCATCGAGATTCCCGGGTCTGCTGCCGGCGATGCCGCGAATGCCCTGAATTGCCGCGAAGAACTTATCGGGAATGACGTGGCCGTTCGCATCGAAGGCGTTGGCCTGCGCATCGGAGATCGCATCGATCATCGCCGGGTTCTTTAGCGCGGCCGCCCTGTTCATGGCCCCGGCGAGCTTGTCGATGGCCACCTGTGTTGCAGCGTCGAACGGAGCTGGCGCCGGAGGCGTTGGTGCAGGTCCTGCGGTGGCCTTGCCTCCAGGCGGCGTCCCTTCCTTGCCGCCGGAACCGGTGCCACCGGAACCCTTGCCGTCAGGGCCCTCGCCGTCCTCGCCGTCCTCACCGCCCTCACCGCCCTCACCGCCATCAGCGTCAGGGTCCTCGGCGTCTTCGCCGTCCCCGCCGTCTGTTCCGTTCGACTCGCCGGGCGCAACCGGAGCGGTCGTGCCGCCGCTGCCGCCACCGAAACCGCCTACCAGGAGACCGCCGAGGATTCCGAGGACCCCAGGCGCCAACATCCCCACCACGCCCTCTGTTTCATTAGCCGGGCCGGGCACGTCCCCTACGCCCTCGAGCCCTGGCGTTTCGCCGCCGGACTGCGCGTCGGGCGATCCACCGACCACCGCGGTGGAACCCTGGGTCAGGTTGCCGTTGTAGGTCGCCTGAACCTCTGACGCGTGGCCCTGGCAGCTGATCTGCAGGACGATCTGAGCAGGCGTGCCGTCCCACGTAACCGAGTTGGCCTGGACGCCGTTGATGGTCCAGACCTCCGAGATCGTGCCCTGAACCGGCTTGCCGTCCTCACTGGCGACGGTCGCGCTGGGCGAGAGAGTGTCGCCGGCCTTCAGGTTGGCGGGAACGTGGATCGCCGCTTCGCAGAGAGGGAGTTCGGGGGTCGCCGTCGGTGAGGCGCTAGATCCGGACTGAGCGCCGGAGGGAGCACTCCGAGGCTGCCCGCTGCGCGGGTCCCAGCCCGGCTCTTTGGTCGGCCCCCCCAATTTGTTCCAGTATGCAATCGCTTCCTCTCTGGACGTTCCGTCCCCGTAGGGATGATTCCAAGAGGCCACGCCGTAGGGAGGCGTTTGATCGACCTGCGCATACATGAGGGCATATCGGACTCTTGGGTTTGGGATGTTGGGGGCCGGGTTGTCGTACACCCATGTGTACCTGTAGGTCACGACCACCACGTTGTACAACACATCGCCGGGCCGCCCTGTGAAGTGCCACGGTTGGACTTCGACATCGTCGCAACTAACTTTGACCCCGCTGAGGTCCTGGCAGGCCGTGGCGACGGCCTTGGAGACGGCCTCCTGGACGGTGGAATCCGACGGAGCCGGTGGCCAGGTGTCGTCGGCTGCGCAGAGCCCTGCGCCCACCAGCAGCGCCAATGCCAGCGCGGCACCCACCACACCCGAAAGCCGAAGGACGCGGTTCGAGCGAAGCTGCCCCAACTTCACGATCTCACCACTTCCAGTTGGCAGCGGCGAAGGTGCTCGCGACGACCCACGCGGTCGATAGAGCGAAGTCCACGGCGCTCGGGACGAGCATGCTGCGCAGGCGCCCTCCGCCGCGCCGCACGACCTCGACGCCCACGGCTCCGCCGGCTGTCATCAGGCCCGACGAAGAGAAGACCTGCGAGGCCTTCCAGCCGAGAATGATTTCGGCCGCCAGTGCCAGGATCGCGAAGGGCAGGATCAGCAGGAAGCCCGTCGCCGCCGCTTCGCGCACGGCGTGCTGCCCGAGGCGGGGGTTCGCCAGGGTGAGCGCCTGGGTCAGTAGAAACGCTCCCAGGAACGCGAATGCCGCGCCCACGACGACGCCCGATGTGGCCGAAAGCGCGCTAGCGCCCATTCGCCAGCCGACCAGCCCCCCAAAGGCGGCGAAGGCGAGGACTGGGGCGGTCCAGAAAGGCAGAGCCGCGGGCGCAACGGCAGACGAAGTTGCGGGCGTGCTAACGGCCGATTCGTTCACAGATGACCCTCGTTAGCTTCCAAGGAATGCCCAGCCGAAGAGCGTGAGGCCACCGAGGACCGTGGCGAGGATGACGCTCGGCCAGGTTCGTCCGCCGAGCATCTCGCGCAGCGTCGCGATCATCGGCCCTATAGCCCACAGCACGCCGGTGACGCCGAACGCGAGGGCCGTGTTCCAGTGAAACGCGACGTTCATGACGATGCCGAACAGCGCGTAGACGAGGGCCGGGCAGTAGCCGAGAGCAAAGGCACGAACCGTGGCTTCGAGCGTGAGCGTCGCACCCAAAGGACGGGTGACGATCCAGGCGATCGCGCCCAGGACCGCCACGCCGAGCGTGCCGTACGCGATACCGAGCAGGCACAAACCGACGACACCGCCGTTGCCGGTCATTGCCAGGCGTGGCAGCGTTTGGTGGCCGACGCGTAGAAGATCGAGGCCGGTCTGGAGGAAGAAGAGGCCAAAGGCGATGCCCGAGACCCCAAGAGCGACCGGTATCGGGACTTCGGCCAATGCGCCTTTGAGCGCCCCTCCGGGGTTCACGAAAATCAAGAGCCCGGCTTTGATCTGGTCGACACGGGTGCGCGCCGGTCCCTCACCGACCGAGCCGATTGTCGCGCTGCTGGCCATCGCTACCCCTCAAGCCGTCGCTAGTGCGCACTACCCCGTGGCGGCACGAAGGGACGGTTCGACGCCGCACAAATCATATCAGAAGAGATTCAGGCAACAATCAGTAAACGGACCAATGGCGATCGCGACCCGGACAGGCGAGGACTGACCGGCGTCAGGGCTTGTGGCGCTCCCGCAGGCGAGTAAAGACGGCCGACGGCAGAAGGTTCCGCTCGCGCAGCAAGACCAGCGTGTGGTACAGGAGATCCGCAACTTCGCCGGTGAGGGCGTCGCGCGTGGCGTCCTTCCGATCCGCTCCGGCCACCGCGTCGTCCTTCGCGGCCATCAGGACTTCGGTCGCTTCCTCGGCGACCTTGCGCGCCGGTCCGTCCACGCCGGCCACCAGCAGCCGCGCGGTGTAGGAAGTGGCGGGATCCGCCCCCGCTCGAGAGTCGATCGTGGCCCACAGCGTCTCGAGCCACTCGAAACCCTGCGCCTCCTCGGCGCGCGGCGTCGCGGCCGTCGCTACCGTCGCGGCCGCTTCGGTAGCATCGGACGAGTCGAAACAGCTGCGCGTGCCGCGGTGACAGGTGGGCCCCACTGGATCGGCGGAAATCAGCAGCGCGTCGCCGTCGCAGTCGATCGCAAGGTCGCGTAGGCGCAGGACATTGCCGCTCGTCTCACCCTTGCGCCACAGGCGATCGCGCGACCGAGAGTGGAAGTGGACCTCGCCGGTGGCAAGCGTCGCGGCCAGCGCCTCGGCGTTAACGTACGCGACCATGAGCACGCGGCCGTCGGCCACATCCTGGACGACCGCCGGCACGAGACCGCTCGGTCCCCAGGCGACGTCGTCTGCTCTCAGTTGCCTGCCAATCATGAGACGGCCTCCTCGACGATTCGGACGGGAAGACCCGCCGCCGCCATAGCTGCCTTGACGGACGCTATCGAGTGCATCCGGCGGTGGAATATGGAGGCGGCGAGCACCGCGTCGGCCCCGCCGTCACGGACCGCGGCGACGAAGTCCGCCGGGCCGGCGGCCCCGCCCGACGCGATGACCGGCACGCGCACCTGCGAAGAGATGGCCCGGAGCAACTCCGTGTCGAAGCCGCTCCGAGTGCCGTCGCGGTCCATCGACGTGACGAGCAACTCCCCGGCGCCGAGCTCGACGGCACGAACGGCCCATGCCACGGCCTCGAGATCCGTGGTCTGGCGGCCGCCGTGAGTGACGACTTCCCAGGTGGTCGGCGCCGGCTCGGCGGCGCTCCCGGGCGCGGCGGGCAGCCGCCGTGCGTCGATGGCGCACACGACGGCCTGGCTGCCGAACTTGCGGGCACAGTCGGTCAGCAGCTCCGGCTCGGCCACCGCGGCGGTGTTGAAGCTCACCTTGTCGGCGCCGGCGCGGAGGACGTCGCGCATCTCGGTGACCGTCCGGACCCCGCCGCCGACGGTGAGCGGCACGAACGCACGGCTCGCCGTCCGTCGCACGACCTCGAGCATCGTGCCGCGGCCTTCGGGCGCTGCGGTGATATCGAGGAAGACGATTTCGTCGGCGCCCTCGCGGGCGTAGCGCTCCGCCAGCTCCGCCGGATCGCCTTCGTCGGTCAGTTCCACGAACTTGGTGCCCTTGACGACACGGCCGTTGGCCACGTCGAGGCAGGGAATGACACGTCGCGCAAGCATCAGGCCACCTCACCGGCCGCGGAACGGGCGCCGCCGGCGTTTGCTGCGGCCACGAGACCCAGGAAGTTGCTCAGCAGTCGCCGGCCTGCCTCGGCCGACTTCTCGGGGTGAAACTGCAGGCCGTACAGCGATCCCCGGGCGACTGCGCTCACGAAAGATCGGCCGTGAGTCGTCCGAGCCACGACCACGCGCTCATCGGCCGGCACGGGCACGAATGAATGGACGAAGTAGAAGTACGAACCATCGGCGATGCCCTCGAACAGCGGATGCGGCGCGACGGCCTCGACGGAGTTCCAGCCGATGTGGGGCAAAGTCGGCGCATCCTCGAGAAGCACCGTTCGGCCGGCGAGCAGCCCAAGCGTGGGCGAGTCTCCGGTATCGCCTTCATCGCTCGCATCGAAGAGGAGCTGGAACCCCAGGCATATCCCCAGACACGGCCGATCGGCTTTGACCCAGTCGCGCAGCGGCTCGAGCAAGCCCTGTTCGCGCAGGTGGACCATCGCCGGAGCCGCTGCACCCACGCCCGGAACGACGAGCGCGTCGGCGCCGATCAGGTCGGAGGGCGCGGCGGCGACGATCGCATCCGCACCGGCCACTACCAGCGCCTGGCAAATGCTCACCATGTTGGCCGCGCCGTAGTCGAGCACAGCGACCCGCAGCCGCGAGCCGCTCATCAGCCCAGCGTTCCCTTCGTCGAGGCGGCTCCGATCCGGCGCGCATCGAC